>DATART010000026.1:0-2232 GCA_036264035.1 Thermoanaerobaculia bacterium
GACCCTGATCTACAGCGCGACGTACTTCAACGACCCCGGCCTCGGCATCGTCCACAAGCAGATCCTCTGGCTGGCCATCGGCGTCGGCCTGATGTGCGTCTTCCTCTTCGTCGACTACCACGTCCTCTTCGACGTGGCCCCGATCCTCTACGGCATCGGCATCGTGCTGCTCGTCTACCTGCTGGTGTGGGGAAAATTGACGGCGAACGTGAAGTCGTGGATCCACATCGGCGGCTTTCAGTTCCAGCCGTCGGAGTTCATGAAGATCTTCACCGCGCTGATGCTGGCGAAGTTCTTCGACCGCTACGACCGCGCCTACCTGAACGTCAAGCTCTTCGTACAGGCCATGGCCATCATCGCCCTGCCGGTGGGACTGATCATCATCCAGCCCGACTTCGGCACCGCGGCGACGTTCTTCCCGCTCGTCGCGGTGGCGATGTTTTTCGGCGGTATCCGCTGGCGGATCTGGGCGGCGATGATCGTCGTCGTCGCCCTCCTCGGCCTCGGCGGGTACAGCGTGATGAAGCCATATCAGAAGGACCGCATCATCACGTTCCTGAATCCCGACCGCGATCCGCTGGGCAAGGGCTACCAGGTCACGCAGGCGAAGATTGCTATCGGTTCCGGCGGCATTCACGGCAAAGGATTCCGGCAGGGGACGCAGGCGAAGCTCGATTTTCTACCCGCGCATCACACCGATTTCATTTTCGCCACGCTCGGCGAAGAGTGGGGCTTCATCGGCGTCGTCATCGTGCTCGGCCTGTATCTCTTCCTGATCTTTCAGGCGCTGACGTTCGCAAAAAAAGCGCGCGACCGCGGCGGCGCCTTCCTGGCCATCTGTCTGATCGCCTTTTTCATCTTCCACATCTTCATCAACGTGGCCATGCAGATCGGCGTGCTGCCGACCACCGGCATTCCGCTGCCGCTCATTTCGTACGGCGGCTCGTCGACGATGATGTTCCTGATGGCAATCGGGCTGATGCTGAACGTGGATATGAGACGATTCGGCGCGACGAGTACCGCGTAAACTCGCGCGCCGAATGAAAGAGCACTGGCTCCTCGATCCGACCATCACGTTTCTCAATCACGGCTCATTCGGCGCCGCGCCGAAGGCCGTTCTCGCGAAGCAGAATGAGCTGCGGACGCAACTGGAGCGCGAGCCGGTGCGCTTCATGGTCCGCGAGCTGGAGCCGCTGCTCGATGAAGCCCGCGCAGCGCTGGTGGAGTTCGTGGGTGCCGATCCCGCCGCGATCGCGTTCGTGCCGAATGCGACGGCCGGCGTCAACGCGGTTCTGCGTTCGCTCGATCTCGACCGCCATGACGAGTTGCTCGTCACGACGCACGAATACAACGCCTCACGCAACGCGCTCGAATACGTCGCGGGATTGGCCGGCTCGAAAGTCGTCGCCGTCGACGTGCCGTTTCCAATTCACTCCTCGGACGAAGTCGTCGAACGCGTGCTGGACGCGGTCACCGACCGCACGCGGCTGCTGCTGATCGATCACGTGACCAGCCAGACCGGATTGATTTTTCCGATCGCGAAGGTCATCGAGGAATTGAACCGCCGCAGCATCGATACGCTCGTCGACGGTGCCCACGCTCCCGGCATGTTCCCGCTGAACCTTGACGCACTCGGCGCCGCGTACTACACCGGCAATCTTCACAAATGGGTTTGCGCTCCGAAAGGCGCGGCGTTCCTGTACGTCCGCGAAAATCGCCGCCTCGGCGTTCGCCCGGTGGTGATCAGCCACGGCGCAAACGCGAAGCGCACTGATCGCAGCCGTTTCCATCTCGAATTCGACTGGCCCGGGACCTTCGATCCAACCGCGATTCTGAGCGTTCCAACGGCGCTCGAATTCATCGGCAGCCTCGCCGACGGCGGCTGGCCAGAAGTGATGCGGCGCAATCACGAGCTCGCGTTACGCGCGCGCGACCTTCTGTGCGACCGCCTCGGCATCCAACATCCCGCGCCCGATGAAATGCTCGGCTCAATGGCCGCCGTGCCGCTGGCCGAAGGCAAGCCCTACGTGCCGACGCTCTACGGCGATCCACTGCAGGACGCGCTCTTCTACGAGCACAACATCGAGGTCCCGATCCACCCGTGGCCGTACCAGCCGAAACGGGTGCTGCGCGTCTCGGCGCAGCTCTACAACGAGATCGGCGATTACGAAAAACTCGCGGATGCACTCGATGAATTGCTGCCGAAGTTTTGAGGCGGTGGAAACGCGCGCG
>DATART010000030.1:0-6071 GCA_036264035.1 Thermoanaerobaculia bacterium
AAAGCTCGTTCGGACGATGCTTGGCGCGCTTCTCCAGGCCGACGCGCTGCAGCGCTTTGAAGGCGCGCTCGCGGCGCTCCTCGCGGCCGGCACCGGCGTAGAGCAGCGGGAGCTCGACGTTCTTCAATATCGATGCTCGCGGCAGCAGATTGAAGGTCTGGAAAACGAATCCGATCTTCTGATTGCGGACACGGGCCAACGAGCGCGCGGACATCTCGGCGACGTCCTCGCCGTCCAGCCAGTACTTCCCGGTGGTCGGCGTATCGAGGCATCCGAGGATGTGCATCAGCGTCGATTTGCCGGAGCCGGAAGGTCCGATGATGGCCACGAACTCCCCCTTCTCGATGGCGACGTCGACGCCGCGCAACGCCTGCACCGCGTTCTCGCCGGAATCGTAAATCTTGGTGATCTCGTCGAGCTGGATGAGAGCTTTGCGTGTGACCGGCTGCGGCTCTTCGTATTGGAGTAGTGCGCTCATGTGTGGTGCCTCGGGGTGTGGGGAGTCGGGTGTGGGAGCGGGTGTCGGCTGTCGGGTGTCGAGGAGTGTCGAAGAAGGTTTATCTCCGACTCCCTACCCCCTACCCCCCACTCCCCACCCCCTAATCGTCGTTATCGTCCTTCTTCTTATCCGCCGGCAGCGTCGGATCTTCCAGCGCTACTTCCTCGCCGGCCTTCAGACCGCTCACGATTTCGACTTTCGAGTTGTCGGAGAGGCCGGTGACGATGGTCCGCTTCTCGAAGAACTTCTTCCAGCCGTCCTTGTCGGGCGCCTGCCCTTCTTTCTTCACGTCCTTCGTCGGGACGGTGTTCGGATCGAGCTTCTTCTTCACGAAGACCAGCTCCACGCCGTCGCGCTGGAAGACTGACTCGACCGGAACCGTGAGCACTTTGCCCTTCCGCTCGCCGTTCACTTCGATGTTCGCGGTCATGCCGGAGCGCAGCTCGCGCCCCTGCGCGTCGAGGCGGATCTCGACGTCGAACACGCGCACTTTGTCGTCGATCCGGACGGCCGGTGCGATGCGGTCGATGCGTCCGGCGAACGAGATCTTCGGATAGGCATCGAGCGAGACCTTGACCGGCATCCCGACCTTGATCTTGCCGATGTCGACTTCGTTCACGCCCGCTTTGACGATCATCTTCGAGACGTCGGCAACGCTGAACAGCACCGTTCCGGCGTTGAAGGACGAGACGCCGCTGGTGATCGATTCGCCGATCTCGACGTTCTTCGTCAGGACGGTCCCGTCCATCGGCGCGACGACGTTCGATCCCTGAAACTTGTTCGCGGCCTGTGCGATCGGGATGCCGCTCCGCTCGACGATGTTGTACTTCTCCTCGGTCTTCTCGTACTCCTGCTTGGCCGACAGAAACTCGGCCTCGGAATCGCGATTCTGTTTGCCGGCGAGGAGGCCGGACTCGAAGAGGCTGTGATCCGATTGGTAATTCTTCTTAGCCTGGTCGTAGCGGATCTTCGAAGCGGTCAGCGCATTCTTGACGTCGGCGATCGACTGCGCCTGGTTCAGATCGGGCTCGATGCGCGCCAGCGTCTCGCCGCGCTTCACCTGATCGCCATCGCGGTGCAGGATCTCGACAACCTTACCCGACACGACGCTCTTCACGTCGACCTTGACCTCGGGCTGCACGTTGCCGACCTCCGTGACCTTCACCTGGATGTCGGCGACCTCGGCCTTGCCGACCTTCACCGGCAGCTTCACTTCCTGCTTCTTGCCGCCAGCCTTCATAGCCACGAACGTGACGACGATCGCGACCGCCAGGAGGATGATCGACCAGACCGCAAGTTTCTTCTTACGCTTCCCGCTCATAGGACGCTCCTCGAATTGGTTACTGCGAACGTAAACGTCCGAGGAGGGCGAAGGTTTCAGGCTGTGACACATGGGGAACGCGGGGCATCCGGAGCGCCGTTCACGACGCCGGAGGCGTCACGTACGGTAGCCGGTGGTCGAGACCACCGGAACACGAAAGGGGGAATCTTCATGACCCCGGCAGGGGGCACGGAAAAAATTCACGCCGTCTGGTATTTGATCCGCGACCCCGCCGGGGTCGGTAATCACTCTCGATTCGTCAACCGGTGGTCGCGCGCTTCGCACGCGACCACCGGCTACCGTACGTGACGCCTACCGGCGTCTTTCGCGATGCGACCTACTGCGTGATCACCAACTCCACGCGCCGGTTCTGCTGCCTTCCGGCGGCGGTTTTATTCGTGGCGATCGGCGACTCTTCCCCTTTGCCGTCGGCGGTGATGTGGTCGCCGGAGATGCCGGCGGAGACGAGGTAGTCGCGCACCGCGTTGGCGCGCTTCTCCGACAGCGCCTGATTCATGGCCGTGCCGCCGACGTTGTCGGTGTGCCCTTCGACGGCGATCTTCAGCGAGGGATCGGTCTGCAACTGCTTCGCGATCTTCGACAGCGTCGATTTCGCGCCGGGCTTCAGCGCGCTTTTGCCGGTGTCGAAGAGGATTCCGCCGTTGAGTGTGACGATCAGTCCGCGCTGTTCGCTGCGCGTCGATGCAATTCGCGAGAGCTCGTTCTGAATCCGCAGCCGGCGTGTCTCGGCGTCACTGGCCGCGAGCTGGCGGCGCGTCTCTTCGAGCTGCGATTGCGCTGACTGCGCCGCCGCCTGCGCCTGCTGCGCCGCCACGTTTGCAGCCTGCGCCTGCTGCGCGGCGTTCTCCGCCTGCTGCCTCAGCGCCGCCGCCTCGGCATCGGCCTGCTGACGTCGTGCCTGCGCCGCTGCGATCGCTTCCTGTTCCTGCTTGTCGCGCTGCGCACGCGCGGCCGCCTCGGCTTCCAGCGACTGCCGCAACGTGTCGAGCTGCTGTTGCCGCGCGAGGATGTCGGCCTGGCGTTGCGCGAGAACGTCCGCGCTCAGGTTTCCGGTCTGCTGCGAGGCCGTGAGGTCGGTACGAAGACGCGCGATCTCGGCCTGCATCGACTCGGCGTTGGCGCGCTCGCGCTCCTGAATCGTGCGCAGCGAGAGCTGCTGATCCTCGATCTGCCGGCGCATCGCATCGACGTCCGAAGGCGATGCCGTGGTGATCGTGGTCGTGTACTTGCCGTAGGCCTCTTCGAGTTGCCGCTCGGCGGCGAGACGCGCCTGCCGGTCGGCTTCAATCTGCGCCTGTGCAGCGCGCCGGTTTTCATCGATCTGCTGACGCAAGCGCTCCAACTCGGCCGACTGCGCGACGCGATTGGCCTGTTCGTTCGAAAGCTGCTGTTGCAGTTCCATGGCACGGCGCTCTGCGATTTCGCGCTGCGTGCGATCCGCGGCGGCCTGCCGTTCACTGGCCGCCTGCGCGAGCCGCGTGCGATCGAGCTGCAATCCGGGCATGACCTTGTTCGATTGCGCGAGCCGCGCGAGATAAAACGCGCGGCGGCCGATCATCTCGGCGCGATACGCGAGGTCGTCCGCGACGTCGCTGTTCGTTTGTCCCTTCGAAACGCGCTTCGCGCTGTCGATGTAGCTCTCGGCGGTCCTGATGCCGTTATCAGAAACGTTGTCGAGCGCGCCCGCGACCTTGGCCTGATCGATCGCGTATTGCGCCGCCGCGATGCGCTCCTTCGTCGTCGCGCCATGATCGATCGGGATCGTCGGCGACTCTTCGGCGAGCAGCGTCACGTTCGAAGTGCCGCCGAACCGCTGGATATCGCCCTGCAGCCCGTGGATGGCTGCGTTGGTGCTGAGCCAGCGCGCTTTCGCCGCCGCCGCCTGCGCCGCAACGGTCGCTTCGACGGCGCGCAAATGCGCGTCGTTGCGCAGCGATTCCTTGCTGGCGTTCCAATTCTCCTGCGCGAACCGCGCGCGATAGGCGGCGTCGTCGTACAGCGTCTTCGCGAACGCCTGGGCACCCGCCATATCCGCCGCCGCGAGCGCCTGCTGCGCCCGATCGAGATCAGTCGTCTGCGCCGCAAGCGACGCGGCGACCAGCATGCCGAGCACTGCCGTTTTGAATGCGTACATTGGTCCTCCTTACTGCCGGAGTCCAGTGCAAGGGTGGGACCGGTTTTCACCACAAAGACACAAAGGACACGAAGAGAATCTCTTTGTGTCCTTCGTGCCTTTGTGGTGAATCGCTTTATCCGCCGAGGTACGCCTTCTTGATGCGATCGCTCGACAGCAGCGCTTTCGTGTCGTCCGTCAGCACGATGCGGCCCGTTTCCATCACGTAGCCGCGATGCGCCGTGACGAGGGCCATATGCGCATTCTGTTCGACGAGGAGAATGGTGGTCCCCTCGGCGTTGATCTCTTTGATGACGCGAAAAATCGTCTGCACCATCTGCGGCGCGAGTCCCAGCGATGGCTCGTCGAGGAGCAGTACCTGCGGCTTCGACATCAGCGCGCGGGAAATCGCCAGCATCTGTTGCTCGCCGCCCGAGAGCGTTCCCGCGCTCTGCTTGATACGCTCTTTGAGCACCGGAAAAAGCGTGAAGACGCGCTCGTACTCCGACTGCTTGATCTTGTCTTTGCGCAGGTACGCGCCGAGCTCCAGGTTGTCGTTGACGGTGAGGTTCGCGAAGATTCCGCGCCCCTCGGGGACGTGCGACACGCCCATCGCCGTAATCACATGCGGCTTGATGCCTGTGATCGCGCGGCCGTCGTACGTCACTTCGCCCGTCCTCGGCTTGAGCAGTCCGGAGATCGTCCGCAGCGTCGTGGTCTTGCCCGCGCCGTTCGCGCCGATCAGCGTGACAATCTCGCCCTTGTTGACGTCGAGATCGATGCCGCGGAGGGCCGGAATGTTGCCGTACGCGACTTCGAGATTGGTGACGCTGAGGAGCGAGGTCATACGCCGGCCGCCTCCGCCGGTTCGCCGAGGTACGCCTCGACAACCACAGGGTTCGCGCGGACTTCCTCGGGCGTTCCCTGCGCGATCGTCTTGCCGAAGCTGAGCACGATGATGCGCTCGCAGATGCCCATCACCAGTTCCATGTTGTGCTCGATGAGAAGGATGGCGATGTCGAACTTGTCGCGGATGGAGTGGATCGTCTCCATCAGGTCGAGCGTCTCGCGATCGTTGAGTCCCGCGGCCGGCTCGTCGAGGAGCAGCAGCTTCGGACGCGCCGCGAGCGCGCGTGCGATTTCCAGCCGCCGCTGATCGCCGTACGGAAGGTTCTTCGCGTAGTACTCGGCGCGCGATTCGAGTCCGAAAATCTTCAGCAGCTCGACCGCATCGCGCTCGGCAACTTCCTCGGCGCTATGAAAGCGATTCGTGTGCAGCACCGCCGACGTGCCGGAGTACTTGTAGTGGATATGGCCGCCGATCTTCACGTTATCAAGCACCGACAGCTCTTTGAACAGGCGGATGTTCTGGAACGTGCGCGCCACGCCGAGTGCCGTGATCTGGTAGGGCTTGAACTCGCGCGTCGAAACGCCGCCGACGTGAATCTCGCCTTCGGTCGGTTTGTAGACGCCGGTCAGCATGTTGAAGACCGTGGTCTTGCCGGCGCCGTTCGGTCCGATCAGTCCGACCAGCTCATGCGGCTTGATGGCCAGGTTGAAATGCGACACCGCCGTCAGACCGCCGAAGCGGATCGTTACATCGCGCGCGTCAAGCAAAGCGTTTCCGTCAGCCATCACGAAACCGGAGCGGAGCCTTCGTCAGATTTGTTTGGTGCCGTGTCCTTGCGGCGTCGAAGCACCTGCCACAACTCGCGCCGTCCGAGCAGTCCCTGCGGCCGCGTCAGCATGAGCACGATGAGCATGATCGAGTAGATGACCATGCGCGGATCTCGGCCGCCCGGCATGTAGTCCTTCACCGGACGCAATCCCTCGGGAAGGAACGTCAGGATGATCGCCGCCACGACCGAACCGCTGATCGACCCGAGTCCGCCGAGGACGACCATGGCCACGACTTCGAACGACTTCACGAACATGAACATCTGCGGATTGAGGTACATCATGTAATGGGCGTACAGCCCGCCGGCCACACCGGCCAGAAATGATCCGATGACGAAGGCCTTTACCTTGTAGCGCGTCGTATCGACGCCCATGGCCTCGGCAGCAATCTGATCTTCGCGAATGGCCAGAAAGGCCCTGCCGACGGACGATTTCACGAG
>DATART010000042.1:0-8752 GCA_036264035.1 Thermoanaerobaculia bacterium
GATGACGTTCGCAACCTGTTTAATTGGTCGATCAACCTGGTCGATGAGGTTCGCAACCCGTTTAAAGTGGTCGATCGACCTCGTCGATGAGGTCCGCAACCCCTTTAAGTGGTCGATCGACCTCGTCGATGAGGTCCGTAACCCTTTTAAGTGGTAGATCCACCTCGTCGATGAGGTCCGGGACGCTTTTAGTTGGGGCAACCGCGGCGATGGGTGGCAGGAGGCGGCGCTTTTCTCTGCCTGCCGTCGAATGAACCTCTCCTCTCGACGGTTCTTCCCGAAACAGGTCCGTAACCTTTAACTCATGGCCGCGTCGAATGAACGAGATCGGGAGATGAAACACCTGAGCGATCAGGAGTTGATGAGCATCGTTCAGGCGGGTGATTTCTCTCCCGCGTCTGAGATCTACGATCGTTATTCGAGCAGGATTTACAACTTCGCGTACCGCTTCCTGAAGAACAGCGAAGCGGCCGAAGACGCGACCCAGGAAGTCTTCGTCAAGATGCTGAAGCACGCGGGCCAGTTTCATGGTGGGGCAAAACTGTCGACCTGGCTTTTCTCGATCACGGCCAACTGGTGCCGCGATTACCTGAGAAAGGCTGAGAACCGGTCGAAGGACGGTGAGGATGTGCTGGTAACGCTCCCCGCGCCGTCCGAGCTCTCGCCGGAGCGCCATCTGGAACGCCGCGAAGATGAATTACGGATTCAAAAAGCGCTGACCCTGCTGTCGCCGGATCAGCGCGAAGCCATTCTCCTCTCCCGCTATCAGGGGCTGTCGTATGCCGAGATCGCGCAGATCTCCGGCTGCTCCGAGGGGGCGGTGAAGACGAGAGTGTTCCGCGCCATGGAAGTGCTCAAAAAAGCACTCACCGGCGATGCCCGTGGAGGAGACCGATGCCTGACTGCGATTCCATGAGAGAGAACATGCCGTTCCTGCTGACCGAGTCGCTCGACCCGGCCCGGCGCGAGCTGACGCACCAGCACATCGAGACGTGTCCGATGTGCATCGCGGAATGGTCGGCGTACAAGGAGACGTGGTCGATTCTCGACACGCTTCCCGAGCTCGACGTCCCCGCGCGCGTGAAGCAGCGTTTCCTCGCGGAAGTATCTCCGTCGGCCGTGACTCCGAACGTCGTTCCATTTCGCCGCCGCAGTGCCACTCGCTGGCTTGCGCAGGCCGCGGCGGTCGTCGTCATCGCAGGCGGCGCGTTCTACGGCGGACATCGCCTGACGCCGCAGGTCCAGTTGAAGCCGAGCGAAGCGCGCGTGACCGACATCCAGCCGGCCGCCCCGTTCTACTCGATCGCGGAATCGCGCGTACTTCCTGCCGCGTCCATCAGCCCGCAGATCGAAGGGCGTCCCGACATTCAGAACGTGCAGTTCACCGACGCCTCCCCGTCCAACGATCAGATCGGCGTCTCCTTCGACATCACCTCGCATGTCACCGTCACCGGCCGGCCGACGGACAAGAGCATGGTTCGTCTGCTGCGCTACGTCCTCGAGAACGAGGACAAGCAGTCTCCCTCGCGTTCGCGCGCCATCGACTGGGTCCGCTCGACGTACGCGCATGTCGGCAATCCCGATCCCGAGATCACCGAGGCACTGGCGAACGTGCTGCGGAACGATGACAACCAGGGCGTGCGCATCAAAGCGGCCGACACGCTGCAGTCGCTGCAGTCGACGATGACCGACGGCACGCGCAACGCGCTCGTGGAAGCGCTGAAGAACGATCCCAATCCGGCCGTGCGCATCAAGGCGGTCGAGGCGCTGGCCAAACTGGCCCGCAGCGGCGTGGCACTCGATCCCGACATGGTCGAAACGCTTACCAGGAAAGCTTCGCAGAACGACGAAAACGTTTACGTCCGCGTCAAGGCGGCGGAGGCACTGGGCAGTATTCAACCTAGATAAGAGTAATGGTGAGAAAGACCGTCAAACCGTTCATCGCAGTCGTGGTGCTGCTGTCATCGACGCAGCTCTTCGGCGCGAGCTTCGCCACGAGCAGCCGCGTCGTGCGCGAGTTTCCGGTCGATCCGGCCGGATCGGTGTGGATCGACAATCCGTTCGGCAGCATCGATGTCATCGGCACGGACAGCAACGTCATCTCGGTCACCGCGGACCGCACGCTCACCGCGGCCGATAACCTGACACTGAAGGAAGCATCGGACGCGGTGGCGTTGAGTTTCGAAGGCGATACGAAGGTGCGTCTGATCCGGACGCTCCTGCCGCCGATGCGCAACGTGCGTTGGGCAGTCACCGTGAACTACGTCGTGCACGTCCCCCGCGGCGTGAACGTGAAGATCGGCGGCTCCAAGTCGGCCGAGCACATTCGCGTCTCGAATGTGAATGGCAGCGTTACGGTGAACGGTTTCAGCGGCACGGTGATCATGGAAGGCGTCGTCGGAGCGTCGGTCGTGAACATGGTCAACGGCCGGATCATCTACGACTACACGCAGAAACCGGTGGCGCGCGCGCAGGTGCAGGCGGTCAATGCCGACATCGACATGTGGCTGCCGGCGAATTCGAATTTCGAGTGGGTGGCGAACACGATCAACGGCGACATGCTGTCGACGTTCAACGTCAAAGCAGGGCGCTTCACCGGATCGGTCTTTCACGGCGCGGTCGGATCCGGCGGTACCACCATCAGTACGGAGTCGATGATGGGCCACGTCGCGATTCTGATGAAGGGCTCCAATCTCAACGATGCGCAGTCGATTCGCAACAACGACCCGGCGCATCCAGCCGCTCCGGGAGATGTGCTCCGGCAACCCGCGAAAAAAATCCAGCTGCCGTTCGTCAACGGCGAATTCATTTTCGCGGCCTCGGTGGCCGACGTGACCGTCGGCGAAGTGCGCGGCAATGCCCGCGTCGAAACCGGCGCCGGCGAGGTGGAGCTCGGCGCGGTCTTCGGCCAGTGCAACGTGACCTCCCTCGGCGGCCCCCTCAACCTCGGCGACATCATGGGCTCGCTCTTCGCCCACACCGGAGCCGGCGACATCATCGTTCGCGCTGCACGCATGGGCGGCCAGGTGACGACCGACGGCGGCCTGGTTCGCGTGGTCTACGCCGGCGGCCCAATGACGCTTCGCTCCGGCGGCGGCGACATCATCGTCCGCCAGTTCTCGGCGTTCATGGATGCCGAAACGACGTCGGGCGACGTGACGATGACCGCCGATCCTGCCCAGAAAACGATCAAAGCGATCGCACGCACCCAGCAGGGCAACATCGTCCTGAACGTAAGCCCGCGCTTCGCCGCAGACATCGACGCGACGATCCTCACCTCGGATCCCGACGCGAACGAGATGCACATCGACTTCAACGGCATCACCGTGCGTCGCGAGCAGGTCGGCAACAAAACCCGCATCCGCGCCACCGGCAAGATCAACGGCGGCGGCGAGCGCGTCGAGCTCTACGCCGAGGATGGCGACATCCACATCTCCGCGCAGAATGTGAGCCCGATCCGGTTGGCGAATCCGAAGTAACGCGGAGGGCGCGGAGAGGCGGAGCACGCGGAGAAAAGCACGGTTCTCTCCGCCCCTCCCCATCTCCGCGTGAACCGTTCCCCTATCGAATCGCGCGCATCTGATATCCCATCGCCGTAACCGCGAATCCTGCCTCGGCGAGATACGAGCCGAGATCGGACTTCGCAGCCGGCGCGTCGTTGATCTCGCCGATCAGCATCGCGCGTCGGAAACCGTTCGTGACGAGCGATGCAAGCATTCCGGAGATTTGGCGAGCGACAGTGCCGCGCATCGGCTCGTCCTCGGGGAGAAAGACGGACAGCTGTTTTTCGCCGCGGCCAACGTACGCGGCGAGCATGCCGTTGACGAGGATCACGCTGGCTCCCGGGACGCGCATCAGGCCGGGGACCGGCCACTTCAGCAGCGCGCCGTAGGGATTGGCGGGATCGGTTGCGGCGAGCATCACCGTTTCGGGTTCGTCGGGCTCGTCGCGATAGGAGCGCAGGAGATCGAGCGCGCCGGCGCTGCCGAATTGCGTCGCGCCGAAGCCGGCCACGAAGTAGCCGCGGCGGATGCGGCCTGACTCCTCCATCGCTTTCAGCACGGGATAGATCGCGCTGAAACCGCCCGGCACCGACTCCACTGCCGCGGCTTCGCGAACGATGATCCCGTAACGCGCCAGAAGTTGATGCGCGAGCGCGCTGGCGCGTTCGGTGGCGCTGCCGCGCGGCGGCGGAAGCAGCGACCAGCGGCCCTGCGTCGATGGCGGCGCCACGCGGCGCGAGCGAAAGGCCTGCGTTCGCGGCGCCTTCTTCGGACGCGTGTAGGCGCGCAGGGCGTGGAATGTGTCATTCGTGATCACGCCACGCCACACCAGGTTCCAGAGCGCATCGACGACGTCGTTCGCGAAGCCGCCGAGCGCGGTTTGAATCTGCGCGAAGAAGGATGCTCCGCTAACGCGCAGGTGATCGACGATGCGCTGCTCCGATTCGCTCAGCTCCGCTGTCGACGCGTCGTGAAGCAGCGGCAGATGATCGGTGAGGTAGAGCGCGATCCGTCCATCGCGTTCGCCGATCGGCTCGACGCCGGTCCAGATGATCTCGCCGGCGGCGCTGAGCGTGTCGAGGTCGGACGGCTTGTAGCCGTCGATGCGCGCGGCCAGAATCTCCGACTCCAGGATCGACGCCGGCATCGCAGCGCCTTGCAGCGCCTCGATCACTTCGAGCAGACCTTCCAGTCCGCGGCGCTTCTTCGTGACGTGCTGCCAGCCGGTGATCAGGCGGGTGTAGGCGGCGGTGTCGACCGGCTCGACTTCCTTGCGCAGCCTGGCGAGCGAGCGCATGCGAATCGATCGCAGCACTTCGACTTCGGACCACTCACGCTGCGTGCCGCCGGGACGGAACTCCCCTTCGACGAGGCGCCCGCGTTCGACGAAGCGCTCCAGCGATGCGTTCACGACCGCGACGCCGAGGCCGTAGCGGCGCGCGACTTCGGACGGCGTGAACGGCCCGTGCGTGCGCGCGAAGCGGAGCACGAGATCGCCGGCGGGATCGGCGACCGCTTGCAGATAGCGATCGGCGAGGCCTTGCGGAAGAGGAACGCCGAGGACGTCGCGGTAGCGGCTGGCGTCTTCGATGGCGATGAAACGCTTCTCGCGCGCGATCGGGATTTCGATGATGCGTCGCGCCTTGACCAGCTCGCGCGTCGCTTCCTTCGCATCGACGAGCGCGCGCGCGGCGATTTCGTCGAGCGACAGATCGCCGAGGCGCAGCAGGAGATCGTGAAGGGCATCGATCGACTTCGCTTTGTGGCGGTCGTCGAGATGCTGCAGCTCCAGCTCGAGCTGATACAGCGAATCGGCGTCGAGCAACTCGCGCAACTCCGGCTCGCCGAGAAGCTCGCGAAGCTGCGCCTGATCGATGGCCAGCGCCTGCGCGCGGCGCTCGGCCAGCGGCGCGTCGCCGTCGTAGATGAAGTTCGCGACGTAGCGGAAGAGCAGCGAGCCGGCGAATGGCGACGGCTTCTCGGTGTCGGCGACGACGACACGGATGTTGCGCTGCTGGATTTTTTTCATCGTCGCCACGAGCGCGGGAACGTCGAAAACGTCGCGCAGCACTTCGCGGTACGTCTCGAGGATGATCGGGAACGATCCGAAGCGCGACGCGACCTGCAGCAGGTCGTAGGCGCGTTTGCGCTGCTGCCACAGCGGCGTGCGGCGGTCGGGGCGATAGCGCGGCAGGAGCAGCGCGCGCGCCGCCGCTTCGCGGAACTTCGCCGCGAACATCGAGCTGGAGCCGAGCTGGCGGACGACCAGTTGCTCGACTTCATCGGCGTCGGGGATGACCAGCTCCGCGCGCGGCGCGGCATCGGTGTCGGGGAAGCGGACGATGAAGCCGTCGTCGCTCCACATCGTCTCGACGTCGATCTGCAGCTCGTTGCGCACTTTCGCCGTGACCGCCATCGCCCACGGCGCGTGAATGCGGCCGCCGAACGGCGTGAGGACGCAGACGCGCCAGTCGCCGAGGTCGTCGAGGACGCGCTCGACGACGATCGTGCGGTCATCGGGAACCGCGCCGGTGGCGGCCTGCTGATCGTCGAGATACTGCAGAAAGTTCTTGGCGGCTCGTTCGTCGAGGTCGTGTTTTGACGTCAGGCGTTTCACGGCGGCGGCCGGCTGCATCGCGCCGACTTCGCGCACCAGCGCGCCGATCGCTTCGCCAAAAGGAACGGTGCGCTCGGCGGCGTCGGCTTTCCAGAACGGCATCTTGCCCGGCTCGCCCGGCGCGGGCGTGACCAGAACGCGATCGTGCGTGATCTCTTCGATGCGCCAGGTCGACGCGCCGAGCAGGAAGGTCTCGCCGACGCGCGACTCGAAGACCATCTCCTCATCCAACTCGCCGACGCGCGCGCTCTGCATCTTCTCGCCGCCGGCGAGGAAGACGCCGAACAATCCTCGGTCGGGAATCGTGCCGCCGCTGGTGATGGCGATGCGCTTGGCGCCGGGGCGCGGCGTGAGGATGTTGGTGACGCGGTCCCAGGTGACGCGAGGCCGCAGCTCGGCGAATTCGTCCGAGGGGTAGAGGCCGGAGAGCATGTCCAGGACGCCGTCGAAGGATGTTCGGGCTAACTCCGAAAACGGCGCCGCCTGGCGGACGAAGGCGAAAAGTTCATCGGCGTGCCACGGTTCCACGGCGATCATAGCCACGAGCTGCTGCGCGAGGACGTCGAGCGGATTTCGCGGATAGCGCGTCGGTTCGATCGAGCCGCGGTGCATGGCGTCGGTAACGGCCGCACACGCGAGCAGGTCGCCGCGAAACTTCGGAAAGATGATCCCTTCGCTGATCGTCCCGACCTGGTGCGATGCGCGTCCGATGCGCTGCATGCCGCTGGCGATCGATGGCGGCGCTTCGATCTGAATGACGAGATCGATGGCGCCCATGTCGATGCCGAGCTCCAGCGACGAGGTGGCCACGAGCGCCGGCAGCCGGCCCGATTTGAGGTTGTCTTCGATCTCGATCCGTTGCGCGCGAGCAATGGACCCGTGATGCGCCTGAACGAGAACTTCACCCGCGAGCTCGTTCAGTGCGCCGGCCATCCGTTCGGCGAGCCGCCGCGAGTTGACGAAGATCAGCGTCGATCGATGCGTGCGGATCAGCTCCAGCAGCCGCGGATGAATGGCCGGCCAGATCGATGCGCGGACGCCCTGTCCCGCCGGCCCGCTCGGCACTTCGTCGCGCGAGTACTCGTTGAGCTTGGCCATCTCCTCGACGGGCACCTCGACGTGGAGGGAGAGCTGTTTTTTCTCGCCGGTGTTGATGATGGAGACAGGGGGGAGAGGCAGGGACGAGGGACGAGGGACCAGGGGAGCTGCGCTGTCGGTCACCGTCCCTCGTCCCTCGTCCCTCGTCCCTGCTCCACCCAGATACCTCGCCACTTCCTCCAGCGGATTCTGCGTGGCCGACAAGCCGATCCGTTGCGGCGGTTTGTCCGCCAGTCGCGAGAGGCGCTCCAACGACAGCGCCAGATGGGCGCCGCGCTTGTTGGGGACGAGCGCGTGCACTTCGTCGACGATGATCGTCTCGACGCCGCGCAGGACCTCGCGCACGTTCGACGTCAACATCAGGTAGATCGACTCGGGCGTTGTGATGAGGATGTCGGCAGGATCGCGAAGGAATCGCGCGCGCTCGGCCGGCGGTGTGTCGCCGCTGCGGATGCCGATCGACGGCACGACGAACTCCTCGCCGCGCTCCGAGGCGAGGTTGGCGATGCCGGTGAGCGGCGCGCGCAGGTTGCGCTCGACGTCGACCGCCAGCGCTTTCAGCGGCGAGATGTAGACGACGCGGCAGCGCCGTTCCTTCGGCGGGCGCGGCGCGAACATCAAGCGGTCGAGCGCCCAGAGGAACGCGGTCAGCGTTTTGCCGCTGCCGGTCGGAGCGAAGATCAGCGTCCAGTCGCCGCGGGCGATGGCCGGCCACCCCATCGCCTGCGCCCTGGTCGGCGTGTGGAAGACGGACGTGAACCAGTCGCGCACAGCCGGATGAAAGGGCTGCATGGCCTCATCGGCCGGCGCGTTTTCGTTCCTCGTCAACCTCGCCATCTTCCCACTGTGCTGGACATTAAGTTTTTCCGCTGCAAGAATAGTGTCCCTCCAGGCGAACCAACAGACGGCGGGCGAAGGACAGGGATGCGGCTCAAAGTGCTCGGCGCGTACGGCGCGTCAGACGCTGAACATAATCTGACGGGCTACCTGATCGACGACTGGCTCGCCGTCGACGCGGGGACGCTGACTTCCAAACTATCGTTCTCACAGCAGGCGCGCATCCAGGCGGTCTTCATCACTCACGCGCACGAAGATCACATCCGCGATCTGCCGCACCTGATCCACAACCGTTTCAGCCAGAACGCCCGCGCGCTCACCGTTTTCGCCTCGAAAGAGGTGATGGAGATCCTGGTCGGCAACGTGTTCAACGGAATCCTCTGGCCTGACTTCTCGAAGTTGATTTCGCCGCTGACGAAGGCGCCGGCGGTGATCTACCGGCCGATGACTCCGGGAAAGAAAGTGATGTGCAACGGCGTCGGCCTGACTGCGGTCAATGTGCACCACCAGGTTCCGGCGGCCGGAGTGATCGTGGAGATGAACGGCCAAGCCATCTCCTTCACCGGCGACACCGGCCCGACCTCGGAGATCTGGAAGCGGACGAACAAGACCGAGAACGTCGTAGCGGTCGTGACCGAGGCGTCGTTTCCAAACGATCAGCAATCGCTCGCCGATGAGACCGCGCACCTTTCTCCCA
>DATART010000043.1:0-8681 GCA_036264035.1 Thermoanaerobaculia bacterium
GCCGGTGATGAGATTCGTATCGGGATCGATGACGCCGAGGTTCTTCATCCCCTTCAGATCGGCGAGCAGCGTGTCCGAGTACTTCGAGAGCACATTGAGATCCGGCCCGCCGATCCAGTACATGATCTCCGCGTTGACGCCGCCGCCGAACGCGTTGACCGGACCGACCGACGTGCGCAGGTTCAGGCGCTGGTACTGCGGCATGATGTTGTTGCGGACGTCAGCCATGACCGCGAATTGATCGCGCTTCCGTTTGTCGACCGGGATGAGCTTGACGTACACCGTGCCGAGGTTCTGCGTGACCTGTGGATCGTCGCCGATGGTGACGACGGTCGTGTCCACCTCGGGCAGCTTGCGAACGCGTGCGGCAATCGACTCCATGATCGTCTGCGTGGTCTGCAAGCTTGCTCCCTCGGGCGCGCGCGCCTGAACCTGGAACTGCGATTCATCGTCCGAGGGAAGGAAGTTTTTGTTGACCGCCATGCCGAGCGGAACGATCGAAACGAGCGCGATGATCATCGCGGTCACGATCACCCATCGGTGCCCCATCGACCAGTCCAGCATCGCCAGGTAGACGCCTTCGATTTTCGCGTAGAAGCCGTGCTCGCGCGTCGACGCTTCGTGCGACAAGTCTTCGCGGCGCAACCAGCGCGCGGACATCATCGGCGTCAATGTGAACGAGACGAGCAAGGAGACGGCGATCGCGATGGCCATCGTCACGCCGAACGAGTGCATGAATCGTCCGACGATGCCCGCCATGAACGCGACCGGCAGGAAGACGGCGATCAGCGAGAGCGACGTGGCCAGAACGGCCATGCCCACTTCCTTCGTCCCTTCCACTGCTGCCTCGGCCGGAGCCATCTTCTTTTCTTCCATGAAACGGAAGATGTTTTCGAGCACGACGACCGCGTCATCGATGACGATTCCGACCGCGAGCGTCAGAGCGAGCAGCGTGATGACGTTGAGCGTGAAATCCTCATAACGCATCGCGGCAAATGTGGCGATGATCGAGCTGGGGATGGCGATCGCGGCGATGATCGTCGGCCGCGAACGGCGGAAGAAATACAGCAGCATTCCGAACGCAACGAGCGCGCCGGCGAGGCGGACCGGGTTGATCGCCATGCCGCCGGGCACGAGCGCCGCGACGATGAACGCAACGATGCCGCCGCCAACGCGGAACGCGAACGGCAACTGCTTCCGCGACGCCCACCAACTCACCACTCCGAACAAGACCAGGAACGCCAGGATGGAGACGTGCAGCGTCGGCGCGCGTGCCGCGATGTCTTTCACGCCGAACAGCAGCGTGTACGTCGCCAGCGTCGAGGCGAGCATGATCAGCGCCACGCGCAGTTTCGGCGACGAGAGGAAGAACCAGACGATCAGCGCGGCGAAGAGCGATCCGAGGATCAGATGCTCTTTCACGGCATCCACGGCGGCCACGATGTAGTCGGACTGATCGCGGACCACCTTCATGTCCCAACCCTTGGGAAGATCGGTGCGCACCTGGCCGAGCTGCTCCTTGAGCCGCTCGATGACTTCGACGGTGTTCGTGCCCGACTGCTTGCGGATGTTCATGACCACCGCTGGGCGGCCGTTGACGGTGGCGATCGACTCCGGCTCAGCCACGCTGTCTTCGATGTGCGCGACGTCGCCGACTTTGACGACGTAGCCATTCGAGGTTGAGAGCGGAATGTTCGCGAAGTCCTGCGGTGACTGCACGCGGCCGTACGTCCGCAGCGTGAGATCGCGCAGCCCCTGCTCCACTTTGCCGCCCGGGATCTGCACGTTCTGCGACTGCAGCGCGGCGACGAGCTGCGCGGTCGTCAATCCGACGGCGGAAAGCTTGGCGGAATCAACGACGACGTTGATCTGGCGCGGACGTCCGCCGATGATCAGAACCTGGCCGACGCCGTTGATCGATTCGAGGCGCCGCCGCAATTTCTTGTCGGCGAATTCGGTGATGTCGCGGATCGGCGCGGGGCCGGAAAGCGCGATGCCGAGGACCGGAACGGCATCGGGATCGATCTTCTGGATGATGGGAGGATCGGCATCTTTCGGCAGGTCGCGCAGGATGGTGTTGACCTTGTCGCGCACTTCCTGCGCAGCCACGTCGATATCCTTCTCCAGCACGAAACTGACGATGACCTGCGACGTTCCCTCGGACGAAATCGACTGCAACTGGTCGATGCCGCTGATCGTATTGACCGCTTCCTCGACCTTGTCGGTGATGTCGGTCTCGATCTCTTCCGGCGCCGCGCCGACGAGGCGCGTGGTGATGGTGATCGTCGGGATGTCGACCTTCGGGAATCGGTCGACGCCGAGCTGCTGGTACGCGAACCAGCCGACGACGACCAGCGAGAGAACAATGACCGTCGCGAAAATCGGACGGCGGACGCAAAGTGCGGCGAGTTTATGCATGGTGGTTCTCCGGTTCCGCTACTGACCTAATTCCACTCTCGCGAACATCCCCGGCTTCAACTTGCCATCGCGATTGGGGAACTCGGTCTCGACGGTGAAGGAACGCGTTGCCGGATCGATGACGCCTCCGACGACGGAGACTTTGCCCTGGAAGACATCGCCGGCATACGCGTCGACCGTCGCCTTCACATTCTGCCCTTGATGAACGCGCGAGATCTCCTTCTCCGGAACGCGAAAGCGAAGTTTCAGCGGCGAGGTCTGCACGACCACGAGCGCGACGGTGGCATCGCCAAGACGCTGCCCGACGTCGGTGCGTTTCTCGGCCACCACTCCATCGATCGGTGAGCGGAGCGTCGAGTCGGCCATCTGCTGGCGGAAGATGTTCGCCTGCGCCTGCGCCGACTCTTTCGCCGCACGCGCCTGATCGAACATCGCCTGCGAGCGGTCATACGTCGCCTGCGGGATCGACTCTTTCGCGATCAATTCTTTCTTCCGATTGAGATCGCGCTGTGCGTCCTGCTCCGCCGATACGGCGCGGGCGATGTCCGCCTGCGCTTTCTCGAGATTCAGCCGCGGATAGTCGGTCTCGAGCTCGAGCAACGCCTGGCCGTGGCTGATGCGCGATCCCTCATCGACGTACATCTTCGCCACGCGTCCGGGAACTCTGACGGCGAGCTCCGAACGGACGGGCGAGATGAACTCGCCGGTGGCAACGATCGTCCCGCCGGACTCCGTCGCGAGGCCGGGCGAGGCCTCGGTCGTCGTAGCGGGTGCGGCTGTCGCTGTCGCGGCGGCTGCAACGCTCTGCACGTCGTTCGGCAGCGCAGGCGCGGCCTGCGTCGTGGTCGCGGACGCGGTGGCGTCCGCCTTTTTCGCGCAGCCGAACGGCAGCAGCGCCATGATGAAAATCGCAATCGTGTAACGCTTCATCGCTGTGTCGCTCCTACAGCTTCTTTGATCGCGCCGGCGGCATACCAGACGCGCAGTTGTGCAAGGTTGTGATTCAACGTTTCCGCGGCCACGGCGCGGCGCGCGTCGGCCAGCGAAACCTCCGACGACGCGAGATCGAGCGAGGTCGCCTCCTGCGCCCGGTACAGTTCGAACACCTGCGAATACTCCGCCTCGGCGGCTGCGAGTTGCTCCTTCGCCAACTGCAGCGTCGTGTCCGCGGCGTTCAGATCGGTGACGGCGCGATGGACATCCTCGCGCGCCGCAATCTTTGCGTCTTCGAGGAGAAGCCGCG
Organism: Thermoanaerobaculia bacterium; assembly: GCA_036264035.1. Lineage (GTDB taxonomy): Bacteria > Acidobacteriota > Thermoanaerobaculia > Gp7-AA8 > Gp7-AA8 > JADGNZ01. The sequence goes on from DATART010000043.1 coordinate 3,662, forward strand.
CCTGCTGCTCGCGCTCTTTGGCCTGCGCGATGCGTGACGACACCTGCCCCGATTGCCAGATCGGCACGCTGAACCGAAACGCGCCGTAGCCGTAGCGGCTGGCCGGGAACGCGGCCTTCTGATCGATGTAGCCGGCGTCGAACGTAACCACCGGAAAATACGCGCCGCGCTGCTTCTGCACTTCCAGCTCGGCCACGCGAATGTTGTTCTGCGCGATGGCGACGTCCGGCCGCACCGCCTCCGCTTTCGAAACAAGCGTCTGCTCGTCGGGCATCGGCGCGATGGACGGCTCGGGCGAGGCCACGGCGATGTCACCGCTCAGATCGAGATCGGCGCGCAACGCACTTTCCGCCGCCTCACGCTGTTGCTGCGCCGCGGCGAGCAACCGTTGGGACGCTTTGATCGCCGTCTCGGCGCGGAGCACATCGACCTTCGTCACCTCACCGGCCTGATAGAACGCGGTCGATTGCGTTTTTCTCTTTTCGGCCAGCTGGATATTGCGCTGTTCGATGGCGATGTTCGCGTCCGCGTTTGCGACGCCGAGGTAGTTCGAGGCGACGCGAAGGAGGACGGCGTCTTCGGTGCCGAGCACTCCCTCCTTCGCATTGACGATGCCGATCTTGGCCTGGTCATACGCGCGCTTTTCCCGCATGCCGGCGTAGATCGGCTGCGAGAGGACGACGCGATAGTTCCAGTCGGTCGACGGCAGAATCGTGCGGGCGTCAGCGCCGCTGCCGAACGCCACTTCCTTCGAGTTCTCGATCGTCGAGCCCGTCAGATTGACCTGCGGCAGAATCGACGACAGCAACTGCCTGCGGTTCTGCTCCGCGACGTCAATGTCGATGCGCGAACGCTCGACGGTATTGTTGACCTGCAGCGCGCGATTCAGCGCTTCCTGCAAGGTCAGTTTCGTCTGCGCGCGCACGCTCAGCGGCGCCGCGAGCAGCATCAGTGTTACGACTGCACGTTTCAATGTGAGCTCCGTTTCGATTTCGGAATGGCAATGCCGCCGAGGAGCGTGGAGACGATCAGTTCGACATCTTCGCTTTCCGGCGGTGGCGCATCTTCGCTGAGGCGTTCGAGGACGATGGCGGTGCTTCCTTCGATGAGGAAAAGCGCCAGCCGTTTCGGATCGAGCGGCCGCACCTCGCCGTCATCCATCGCCTGCTGCAGGATCTTCGCGAGCCGGTCGACACGCGTCTGGAACTGCGGCTGACAATTCCGTTTCTGCCGCCGCTGCTGCGCGCTCGTCCCCTCGGGCATCCGCAGCGAGTGATACAGCCGGAAGAACTCCCGGTTCTCGTTGAAGAACGCCAGCTGTGCCGTCATCACGGCGCGCAGCCTCTCTTCGAACGTCCCATCGCCTTCGAGCGCCGCATCGAGCCGCTTGTGCAGCTCGCCGATGGCCGTCTCGAACGTCTTCTCGACCAACTCCTCGCGATCGCGAAAGTAGAGGTAGATGGTCCCCTTGGCGACGCCGGCTTCTTCAGCGATCTCCTGCATCGTGGCCGCCGCCATCCCCTTCCGCGAGATGACGCGGATGGCCGCCTCCTGAATCGACTGGACGCGAAACTCCTGAACGACATCTTCCTTGGATTTAGCCATTGGTCACCGCGCTGAACGCCCGGTCAGTGTATCGGAATTCCGGGTCAGCAGCATCATGCGGAGTGACGATTCTGCAAACGAGCGGCGATAGAATCAAACGATGACTTCCGATGAACTTCTTCAGCTCCCGAATGACGGGATGAGATACGAGCTCGTCGAAGGAGAGTTGCGCAAGATGTCCCCTTCAGGCGCTCGCCACGGACGCGTTGCAGCGGAAATTGTCCGGAGTCTCGTGGCTCAGATGAAGCGTCATCGAACGGGCGCCGTGTATTCATCGGATACAGGGTTCCGCATTTCACGCCAACCTGACACCGTCCGCGCGCCCGACGCCGCATTCGTGCGCTCAGAGCGCCTCACCGACACCGCCGGATTCTTTGACGGTCCGCCGGATGCCGCTTTCGAAGTGGTGTCGCCTGGCGACACGTACACCGAGATCGAAGAAAAAATGCTCGCATGGCTTCGCGCGGGAACTCAAGTGGTTGTAGTGATCGATCCCCGAACGAAGATCGTCCGCATATGCCGCGCCGGCAGCGCGATTCGCGTCGAGGATGCAATTGAGGTCGACATGTGATTCCCGGATGGCGCCTGCCGCTCGCCGAAGTTTTCGAATGACTCGCTTACGTGAGCGCGAAGCGCCGAATACCCGGCACACGTTCGAAGTCCGCATCGAATGTAGCGATCAATTCGATGCCGCGATTCAGCATCACAGCCGCGTGAATCGCATCGCGCGGGGAAAGATCATGATGTTCCATAAGATCCATTGCGCGATTCGTATCGGTGAGTGTGATCTCGAGAACGATCGGACAAATCGATACGAAGAGATCGTAGACTTCGCGCGCCACATCAATCCGTCGTAGTGACCAGTAGCGATACAGAATCTCCTGGAGAACCTCACTGCTCGTGCAGGCTTCAATCTCGCCTTGTCGAACAGCTTTCAGGAATCGCAGCGACGGCTCGCGATGAGCGTGTTCACGTCCCGCACCGTACATCGGGATATTTGCGTCGATGAAGACGATCACCGGCGTCCGGCCAGCGTTTCCGCAATCATCTGCTCAATATCGGCCGTCGGCGCATTCAGCGAAGCCAGCCTCGCAACCGGATCGAAGTCCTCATCCGTCTCGATCGAAATGCGAACCTTCGCGTGATCGCTCACGCCCTTCAGCGGCTCGACAAGACGGAGCGTGTTCTCGGCGGCGTCGTACTCGGCAACCATTGCGCGTGACATAGGCGCTATTCTAACGCCTCGGCCTGCTCGCTCCGCATCACCACCACCAGCAATACAGCCGAAACCGCGAGCGCGCTTCCGAAGATCGCGAACTGATATCCATTGCGGAAGATCGCGGCGCCGGTGGCGAACATGATCGAGTAGACGAGGATGATGCCGAGGATCCAGGCGATCGCGTTGCGCGACAGCTCGCCGCGCACAGGTGAGATGCCGCTCTCGCGGGCGATGACGCCCCATCCCGGTCCGGCGGGACGCACTTTTCGGTAGAAGGCGTCGAGTGTTGCGCGCGGTTCGGGTTTGGTCAGCAGCGTCACCGCGAGCCAGACTACCGTCGTCGACAGCGTGGTGATGATCAGGCTGATGGCGAAGCCGCGCGGTGATGCGGCGTCGATAAAATTGCGCAGCGTCAGCGACACTACCAGCGCCGCCGCCATCGCGCTCACCTCGGACCATGCATTGATCCGCCACCAGTACCAGCGCAGGATGTAGACGAGGCCCGTGCCGGCGCCGAGCATCAGCAGGAATTGCCAGGCGTGACTGATCTGATCCATGAACTGCGTGGCGATCAGCGAGAGGACGAGCGTGAGCGCCGTCGCCAGACGCGCCGCCAGAACGTAGTGCTTCTCCGCTGCGTCTTTCTTGATGAAGCGGCGATAGAGATCGTTGACCAGGTAAGACGATCCCCAGTTCATCTGCGTCGCCTGCGTCGAACTGAACGCGGCCACGAACGACGCCAGCATCAAGCCTCGCAGGCCGGACGGCAGCAGGTCGACCATCGCGCGCACGTAGTTGATGCCGGGATCGGCGTCGTGGACCGCGCCGCCGTACATCACCAGCGTACAGAGCGCCGTGATCACCCACGGCCAGCTGCGCAGCGCGTAATGCGCGATGTTGAAAAAGAGCGCGGCGCTGCGGGCCTCGCGTTCCGTGCGGCAGGCCAGCATGTTCTGTACGACATAGCCGCCGCCGCCCGGCTCCGAGCCGGGATACCACGACGCCCACCAGTTCAGACAAAGCAACGCGGCCATCGTGATGATCGGTACGATCCAGACGCCGTCGCCGCTTGGCCAGAACGACATCGCGGCGGCCGATGTGCCGAACGTCGTGCCGGCGGGCGATCCGGCCGGATGCGCGAAGGCGAGCTTCGCCTTCAGCACGTTCACGCCGCCGACCGCGCTCAGCGCAACGACCGCGAGGATGATCGCGCCGCCCATCTCGAACAAATACTGAACGCCGTGCGTCGTCGCCACGCCCCAGTAGCCGGAGTAAACGGTGTAGGCGAAGACGATGATCAGGCAGGCGAAGAGCGCGCCGCGATTGGAAATCCCGAGCGTGCCCTGAAGCACTTTGGCCATGCCGAGGTTTACCCAGCCCATGACGATGATGTTTGCGATCAGGCCGAGGTAGGCGGCGCGGAAACCGCGCAGGAAGGCGGCGGGCTTGCCCGAGTAGCGCATCTCCGTCATCTCGACGTCGGTGACGACTTCCGCGCGGCGCCAGAGTCGCGCGAAGAAGAAGACCGTGAGCATGCCCGAGCCGAGCATCGACCACCACAGCCAGTTGCCCGCCACGCCGTTCTTCACCACCATCTCCGTCACCGCCAGCGGCGTGTCGGCGGAGAACGTCGTCGCGACCATCGCCGTGCCGGCCAGCCACCACGGCATCGATCGATGCGAGAGGAAGTAGTCGAGCATCGAACGCTTCGCCTTGCGTCCGAAGTACAACCCCATCCCGACGATGAGCGCGAAGTAGGCGGCGACGATGGCGTAGTCGAGCGGCCGAAGCGCGAAGGTGCTCATGGTTTGACGATCCCCGTTCCACGCGCGATGAGTCCCGGGATGGTCACCGGCAACTTGCCCGACACCGGCGCTTCGCCGAACAGCGCGTGCACCGCGGCCAGTTGCATGACAGGCTGGACGCCGTATGTGCAAATGTACGTACCGGCCGTAGGAATCTCGCGCAGAAGGTACGGCGTACCGAACGAGATCGCGATGACAGGCTTCTGAATCCCCGCGAGCAGCGTCCGCGCAACCTCGGGTACAGCAATCGAACCCGATCCCGACCTCGCGCGGACCGCCAGCGCGAAGATGACCACGTCCGCATCCTTTGCAGCGGCGGCAATAGGACCTGCGTCGAGCGTGCGCGAATCGATCAGAAACGTCTGCGGCGGCGCCGTCAACCGCGTCCTCA
>DATART010000076.1:0-11729 GCA_036264035.1 Thermoanaerobaculia bacterium
GATGACGTCGAAGTTCTCCATCAGAGACCGATTGAACCACAGAGACACAGAGGACACAGAGAGAGCGACTCAGTGATCTCTGTGTCTCTGTGGTTATTTTTTCGGATTGATAGCCAGCGCATGCCGACGATCGGCGATCGCATCAGCCTCGCGCCCGAGGGCGGCGAGGACGTCGGCGCGCAGCGTCAATGCCTGGACAAAGTTTGGCCGCAGCTCGATTGCCCGCGTCAATGCCGGCAGCGCTTCGGCGTCGCGTCCCGTTCGATGAAGAGCCTCGCCGTAGTTGAGCTGGAACTCCGGGATGTCCGGATCAGCCTTCGCCGCCGCACGCAAATCCGCGATGCCCTCGCTGATCGATCCTGCCCCCATCAGCGCCGACCCGCGCCATTCGCGAATGCGAAGATCCGTCACGGTACCGAGCGCGCCGATCGACGCCAACGCGGCGGCGAACTGCCGCTGCTGCAACTGCGCGGAGATCAGATCGAGCCGCGGCACGATCGATGGCGTCGCGTCGAGATGCTTGCTGAGGAAGCTCGCGGCGTCGCTGTCCAGCGGCGTCGTTCGAAGAACCGCGACCGCTTTGTAGACCGCGCCCAACGTTCCCTCGGGGGCCGTCGTGCGGTCAAGAAACTCGACGCGATCGATCGTCGATTCATGCTCGGTGAGAGGAGCGGTGAGGCCGGCCGGCGCACGGCGCTGAATCTTGTGATCGGTCATCACGACATGCACGACGTCCTGCGCACGGCGCGACGGCAGGTGGCAGCGCACGCAATCATTCGACGCCGTGTGCCGCGTGTGGCAGCCGAGACAGATGGAGACGATGTTCGCGAGCCGCGGGTCCTTTTTCAGAGGCTGATGCGGATCGTGGCAAGTGCTGCAAGTGATCCCGCCTTTGATGTAGCAGAGGCTCTGGCGCAATCGATACGCGTGATGATTGATCTCGAACCGCTGCGCGCGCGGCCGCCCAGGCTCGTCGATGTCGACGTGCAACATGTAATCCGAAAGTGCCTCGCCGGGCCGGAACGAAAAGTCGCCGCGCTCGAATCGCCGCGGACCGATCATCGCCACCGCCGGCTGCAGATGACATTGAAAACAGACGGAGTCGCGCAACGCCGGCGCGAGCCGCGCCGGATTGACGATGGCCGCGCGGACTGTCGCATTTGACTCGCCAGCCGAGGCCAGGCTGACGTGATCCGCCCCCGGCCCGTGACAGCGCTGGCACCCGGTCCCCTCGGGCATCACCGCCGGAAATCGCTGCGGCGACCAATGACTGTCGGCCGGTACATTCGGATAGGCGTTGTGGCAGAACAGACATTCGCGCCGCACCGACCGCGTGATGCCGTCGTGATCGGCGCGGTCGTACCCCGGCGCCATCCCCCACGCCCGCTCCTGCGAATACCACGCGACCGGCAACTGAAACAGCCCGCCGCTCAGCGTCCGATACAAATAGACGCGCGACCGATGCCCCGATCCGACGATCCAATCGACCTGCTGCTCGATCTCGTTGACGCGACGTCCGCCGGCATCGATTTGCCACCGCCGGAACAGCAGCCGGCCATCCTTCCAAAGCATCTCGAACCAACTCTGCGACGACTTATGAAAGAACCGCGCGTTGCGAAAGTCCTCGATCAGAACCTCGGCGCTCGGGCGCCGCATCGACTGCGCCATCCCCACACCCTGATACGACGCGTACTTAGCCTGATGACAGCTCGCGCACGCAGCGTCGGCGATGTAGTCGGCCGCGTGCGGCGCGGGAGCGATGGCTATCGCAAGAATGAAGAGGGAGAGGCGCACGATCTCGACAAATGATAGGCCGTCGCACGGCAGTTCAGTTCAAGGTCACAGATTGTGATCTTGAACAGTCAGCTCTTTTGAGGTCACAAACTGTGACCTCAAAGCAGGGTGGTCACAGTTTGTGACCACTTCATTGAATTGAACCATCCCTACTGGCAGTAGAGAGGATTGAGGACGCATCTCAGGAGTGATCGCGGCGCCTCGGAGGGGAACGGCATCCGAGGTATACAGGCGGCATGGCGACAAGAACGAAACGCGCCGCATCCGGGAGGAAGATGCTCGCGCGACAACCACTCGATCCTCCGATCGTCGAGATACGCGGAAAGAGCGTGATGCTGGACTCAGATCTGGCAAGAGCGTACGGCGTCACGACCGCGGTACTCAACCAGGCAGTCAAGCGCAACGAGACGCGGTTTCCGACCGATTTTCGTTTCCAGGTGACCGGCGGGGAGTTCGCCAACTTGATGTCACAAATTGTGACATCAAGTTCCGGCCACGGTGGCAGGCGAAAGCTGCCTTGGGCCTTCACCGAGCACGGCGCTCTCATGGCGGCCACGGTCTTGAATAGCCCACGTGCCGTCGAGATGAGCGTCTTCGTGGTCCGCGCCTTCGTTCGCTTGCGCGCGTACGCGCGTGGCCACGCCGAGATCGCGAAGCGGCTCGACGTCCTCGAACGGAGAGTGACGGACCACGACGAGGATCTCGGCGACATGTTCAAGGCGTTGCGCGCCCTTCTCGCGCCGTCGCCGCGAAAAACGCGCGAGATCGGCTTCGCGAAAAAGTCATAATGCCTCCATCGAGGAGGCGCCGGATGACCGTAGCGGGTGAGTGGGAATCGTTCTACGTCATCGTCGGATCATCGGCCGCGGCGTTGACCGGACTGCAATTCGTCGTCGTCGCGCTGAGCGCCGACACGGAAGGGCTCAGCACCGGCTCCGACGTTTTCGCGACGCCGACCGTCGTTCACTTCTGCGCCACGCTGCTGATCGCGGCGATCCTTTGCGTGCCGCGGCAAACGCCCGCCTCGCTCGCCGCCTGCCTGGCCGCGGAGGGGCTGGCGGGGATGATCTACGTGACGATCGTCATGCTCCGCTTCGGAAAGGAGATGCACTACAAGCCGGTTCTCGAGGACCGCATCTGGCACATCGTCCTTCCGTCAGCCGCGTACGTGGCCCTCTTCGCAAGCGGAATCGCAACGTACCGGCACGAAGTGAGCGCGCTCTACATCGTCGCCGCGACCGCATTGCTGCTCCTGCTGATCGGGATCCACAACGCCTGGGACGCCGCGGTCTACATCGCGATGAGGAAGCGGGAACGGTGACGAGGGCCACTTATATGGTTCGTGGCGTCGTGGGCACTCCACTCTTTACTTTGAGACCGGAGGCAGAATGGTAACCGTCTGCCGCCACGACAGCGCTTCGCCACATGCGTCTTTCCCGAACGCATCGCGATCGAAGCCGATAATCGCGTCGAGCGTCGCAGGCCCGGTGGGCAGGTTGCTGAAAACGGCGATCTCCTGAGCGAAACTCTCCGATGCTCCCGCCTTGAGCTCTATTCGGTGCGAGCAGTCCGTATCGGTCGTCATTCCTGAGATCACAACCATCCGCCACACGCCATCGCGTTCACTCCGAATGCGAATGGACGCATGGCTCACGGTGCACGACCGAACGGGCTTTTTGCTCACATTCCGCACTACGAACGGGATCGTCACTTTTGTTCCTGCGACAAATAGTGGTAGTGGTCCTGAAAGCTCAAGCCGCAAGGGACAATCGGCTGACGCCACGATCACATCGTCCGCCGGCATGGCAAACATCCGCTGCTCGTGCCCGGCAGGATGAGCCGGCGCCGTTGCGCAACGAAGCGCAAGAGTTGCAAAAAAAATCGCGACCAATCGCGATATACGCCATTCACATTTCATAAGAGCATGACCCAAAATGATCGCGCCGGGCCCAAAGGCCCGGCGCTTGGTATCAGCGGAAAGTAGTGATCACGGAGTGTGCCGTCGTATTGGCCGGACTGCATGCAGCAGTTCTTGAAAACGCCTCCCGGAGCGGCAGGGGCAGGGGTCGTTGCGGCCGAGTTTCTCGACCAGCTCTTTGTCGCCATGGACGATCCGCTCGCCGCGCTTGACGCGCGTTTCGGATGGATAGCCTTTGCGGCGTTTGCTGCTCACTTCAAAAGCAGTGGTCCTTGTTTTGTTTGCTCATGATGTCCTCCTTCGCTCGAATCGAGCGCGGCAGGATCGCATGTGATGGACGCAAAAACAAACGCCCGCCGTGCTGGCGGGCGTTTTCGGAACAGCATGTCGAAACGAATCAGCGGTTGCGCAGTTCGTTTTCGTCGTTGAGGTTGTTCGTGCTGCGGGTGGTGGTGCCGACCGTCGCGGAGGGCGTCTCCGACGCGCGGGTGACGCCGGGCGACATCCGCATCTGCGCGCGGTCGAAGGCGTCGCGCGTGGCGGCCTTCATGTCGGACCACTCGGAACGGGTCGTGCCGCGAGCCTTGTCCCAGCCGCGGCCGAGGTCGGACTCGACGTCGTCGAACTTCCGGCCGTGATAGCGGCTGGCCGACTCCCAACCGTACGCATAGGCTGGACGGTAGTCGTCGTAGGTGCGTCCGCTCTTGTAGTAGGGCCGCGATGTGTGATGCTCGCGCCAGTAGGCATCTTCTTCGGTCGGGTTGACGGCCTCACCGGCCGCTTTGCCCGCCAGTCCGCCCGCGACTGCGCCGATGGCGCCGCCGACCGCCGCGCCGACCGGTCCGCCGATCGCGCCAATGGCCGCGCCCGCCAGGGCACCGCCGCTCGCACCGCCCGCAACGCCGATGGGATGCGCACCCGGCTCGCCGGTAATAGGATCAGGATTCGAATCGTGAGTTCTGTTTTTGTTGTCCATGATTCCTCCGAATAACCATAGAGCAAACAGCGCGCCCGGAAGATCGGACTGAACAGTCGGGTAGGGGGCGGGATTCAGTGATCCCCTCGCCCTCTCACACCACCGTACGTACGGACCCCCTTAGCCCCGGGCGCCTCCCCATATCAGCAACGGGTCGTGAAGCATCAAAACTGCGTGACGTTGCACCATCGTTGATATGGCCCCATATCAACGACGGCTCGCGAACAGACAAGCTTGCGTGATTCTGCACCGTCGTTGATATCGCTCCATATCAAACGTTGGTTCACGGGATAGCTCGGCGATATCGCCTCATATCAAATGAAGGGCCGAGGACGCCGGTTTTGTGACCTTTGCATTCATCGTTGATATCACCCCATATCAACGACGGGTCGTGAAGCATCAAACTTGCGCGATTCTGCACAGTCGTTGATATCGCCCCATATCAACGACGCGTCGTGAAGCATCAACGTTGATATGGCCTCATATCAACGACAGGTCGTGAAGCATCAAACTTGCGTGATTCTGCACAGTCGTTGATAACGCCCCATACCAAACGTTGGTTCAGGGGAGATCTCGGCGATATCGGTCCATATCGAATGAGCGGCCGAGGATGCCGGCTTTGTGACCTTTGCACTCCTCGTTGATATCGCCTCACATCAACGGTGTGTCCCGATGTTGCGACATTACTCCACATCATGAAGACGGGCGCGCATGCCATCATGTCGCATGTCTGATGACGACAGGAGTGAGAACACAGCAATCGTCGAGAGCAGCGCGGGGGCCAGGCTCTGGCGACGCTGGATGCGGGGGTCGCCGATCCGCAGATGCTCGTCGATGCGTTGATTTACGTGCAGGAGCGCCTTCTCGGCACACACAAAAACGGCCACCCTCGCGGGTGGCCGTTGGGTTTGAAGCGGGTGTCGGAACCTACCAGATGCGGACGCGGTCCTCGGGTTTCACGTATTCGGCGTCGCCTTCCTTGACGTCGAATGCGGCGTACCACGCATCAACGTTGCGGAGCGGGGCGAAGGCGCGGATCTGGCCGGGGGAGTGCGGGTTGGTCAGGAGCTGCTGGCGGAGGGCATCGTCGCGCATCATCGTGCGCCACACCTGGCCCCAACCGAGGAAGAAGCGCTGATCGCCGGTGAAGCCGTCGATCACCGGAGCCGGCTGACCCTTCAATGAGATGTGATACGCATCGAGAGCCATCAGGACTCCGCCGAGGTCGCCGATGTTCTCGCCCATCGTCAGCTTACCGATGATGTGCTGACCCGGGAGCTGAGGGAAGTTGATCGCTTCGTACTGCGCGCCGTACTTCGCCGCCTGCGCTTCGAACTTCGCGGCATCCTCGGGAGCCCACCAGTCGCGCAGCATACCGGTGCCGTCGGACTTGCGGCCCTGATCGTCGAAGCCGTGCGAGATCTCGTGACCGATGACCGCGCCGATGCCGCCGTAGTTCACGGCCGGATCGGCTTTCGGATCAAAGAACGGCGGCTGCAGAATGGCGGCCGGGAAGACGACTTCATTTTTCGTCGACTGGTAGTAGGCATTCACGGTCTGCGGCGTCATGCCCCACTCGGATTTGTCGACCGGCTTATTGAGGCGCGCCACGTCGTAGGCCCACTCGAACTTGCCGGAGCGTTCGTAGTTGCCTACAAGATCGCCGTCCTTGACCTGAAGGGCCGAGTAGTCGCGCCACTTCGAGGGATAGCCGATCTTGACGGTGAAATGCGCGAGCTTGTCGAGCGCGCGCGCCTTCGTCTCGGGACTCATCCACTGCACGTTTTCGATGCGGCCCTTCATCGCGGTGCGAAGGTCAGCGACGAGCTGCTCCATCTTCACCTTCGACTCCGGCGGGAAATAGTCGGCGACGTACGTGCGGCCAATCGCCTCGCCCATCTCGCCCTCGGCGGCGCCGACGGCGCGCTTCCAGCGGGGGCGCTGCTCTTTCGCGCCGTTGAGGAACTTCGCGTGGAAGTTCCAATGCGTATCGACGAAGCGCGTCGACAGCAGCGGCGCGGCGTCGTCGGCAGTGTGGAACGCTTCCCACGCCTTGAGGGTCGCGACCGGAGTGTCGGCGAAGATCTTCGCGATCTTCGGAAGAGCAGTGTTCTGGCGGACCACGGCGTGATCGACCTTGTCCAGACCTGCTTCCTTGAACGCCACTTTCCACGGGAAACCCGGAGCGTTCTTCTCGAGCTCCGCGATTGTCATCGGGTTGTAGGTCTTGTCGCGCTCGCGGCTCTCGGCGGGCGTCCACTGCGCCTCGGCGATTTTCGTTTCGAGTGCAACGACGTCGGCCGCGTTCTTTTCCGGCTCATCCCATCCGGCGAGTTTGAGCATGTCGGCGACGTACTGCTGGTAGCGGTCCTTCTGCTCCTTGTATTTGTCGCGCAGGTAGAAGTCGCGGTTGGGAAGGCCAAGGCCGGACTGCGAGAGGTAGAGAACGTTCTTGTCGGGATTCTTCGCGTCGTCACCGATGCCGGCGTTGATGAACGAGCCGCCGAGGGCGCCGAATGAACCGCCCATCAGGCGCGCCACGTCGTCATACGTCTGCGCTTTCCTGATGCGCTCGATGTACGGCTGGAGCGGCTTGCCGTCGAGCTTCTCGGCGGTCGCTTCATCGAGGAACGTGCGATAAATCGCGGCGACCTTCGCCTCGTCAGAGCCGGCCTTCAGGCTCTTGTCGGCGGCCCACTTGTCGAGCAGCGCATGCACGCGAGCCTCGGAGAGATCGCCGAGAACGGCGAAGGCGCCGTAGCCGGTCTTGTCAGCCGGAATCTGCGTCTTGGCGAGCCAGGCACCGTTGACGTACTTGAAGAAATCGTCGCCCGGTTTGACGGTGCGATCCATTCCTGCGACGTCAAAGCCCCACGTGCCGTAACGGTCGGCGGTGATCGGAGCGGCGGGCACCGTCTTCGCGTCGGCGGCGAATGCGGCGGGGGTGGAAAGAGAAAGCAGCAGCAGCGAAACGGCAGAACCAATACGTCTCAAGCTCATCAGTTTATTTTTCCTCTTGGTTGTTGGACGGGGTGGAGGATATGCAAACCGCAACCGGCGGGTTGTCAATTTCCGGGGAACGGGAGTTAGCGGAGTTCGTAGCCGGCAGCCGTCAGCGTGTTGCGGATGGTTTCGGGGCGGTCGGTGGTGATGGTGTTGATGCCGAGGCGGACCATGTCGAGGGCGATGTTGGGATCGTCGACAGTCCAGACGACGCTGCGAAGCTTTTCGACGGCCAATCTCGTGATGAGCGATGGCGGGACTGCGAAGCTGGTGTCGATACCGGTCAGGTTGTACTGCTTCACCAGCGCGATCAGATCGTCTTCGACGAATGTCTTCGTGACGGTGCGGAAGCCGGGGCCTTCGTCGTAGAGCACCTTCCAGTTGCCGTGGTCGTAGTCAGCTTCGAAAACGACGATGAGGAGTCCGTCGTTTTCGGGCATCTCCTCCCTTGCGAGTGCGATGGTGTCGATGTCGAAGCTGATGAAGACGACGCGCGCGGCCTTGCCCGATTGACGCACGATCTCCGCCGCCGGCGGGACGACCTGCGGCCCGTCTTTCAATTCGATGAAAAGCTCGCAATCGTCGGGCATTGAATCCAGAACGTCTTCAAGAAGCGGCAGGCGCGTACCGGCCCACGTCTGTGATTTCCAGCGTCCGGCATCGAGCGAGCGGAGCTCCGCGGCGAAACGATCGCGGACGATCCAGCTGGCGTTGGTGGTGCGGTTGGTGGTGTCGTCGTGGATGACGATGACCTGGCCGTCCTTCGTCAGATGCACATCCAGCTCGCATGCCTTCGCGATTTTCCATCCTTCGGCAAACGCGGGCAGCGTGTTCTCCGGCGGCGCGTCGGGTTGAACGAAACCCTGTCCCATGCCGCGATGCGCAACCACCTGAACCTTATTCATCGACGTACACCGTGACCTTTCTCGACCGCGGTCCATCCAGCTCGACGAAGTAGATGCCCTGCCACCTGCCGAGGATGAGCTTTCCGGCGCGGTAGGGCCAGGAGAGGGAGCAACCGATCAGCATCGAAAGGAAGTGCGCGTCGGAATTGGCTTCGGCGTGTTCGAATTTGACCTCCGGCACCACCGCGCGCAACGCCTTCGTCAGATCTTCCAGCACATCCGGATCGGCATTCTCATTCACCGAGATCGCGCACGTCGTATGCGGTACAACGATCGTGGCGATGCCGTCGCCCTTTGTCATCGCACCAAGCGCGCGCTGCACATCGGCAGTGATGATCAGAATCTGCTCGCGAGCTGTCGTACGAACGGAGAAGGTTTCCTCGCGCAAGATGCATCAATGTTAGTTGATCGCCTGCCTTGATCTGTGTACATCTGCGCAATCTGCGGATGAGCGTTTATCCACAGTTATAATCTCGCGCAATCGCCACACTCATGCCCTTCTTCTGCATCCACTGCAGGTCGGAAATCGATTCGAAATTCAAGGCGTGCCCGTACTGCGGGGAGCCGATCACCGATTTCCTCAGAAAACACCTCGAGCATCCTCTCGACGGCAAGTACCAGATTCTCTCGCGCCTCGGCATCGGCGGGATGGGCGAGGTCTACAAGGTCCTGCACCTTCATCTGAACTCGATCCGCGTGATCAAGCTGATGCGAACGAGCATCGCCGGCGAGCCGGGAGCCGACGACCGTTTCATTCGCGAGGCGCGGCTGGCGACGCGCATCAACCACCCGAACGTCGCGCAGCTCTACGACTTCTCCACGCTCGACGACGGCTCGCGCTACATGGTGTGGGAGTACATCGAAGGGACCAACCTTCACGAGCTGATCGAGACGCACGGTCCGCTTTCGCCGAAGTATGCGGCGCAACTGGCCATCGAAGCGCTGCATGGACTCGACGCCATCCATCGCGCGGGCATCGTCCATCGCGACATCAGTCCCGAAAACATCATGATCGACCGCGATGAGGACGGTGAGCAGCATGTGAAGCTGATCGACCTCGGCATCGCGAAGCAGGGCGACGGCGAGGAGGCGAACAAGACCAAGACGGGGATGTTCGTCGGCAAGTGGAAGTACTGCTCGCCCGAGCACCTCGGCATGCTCGACGCCGGGGAGCGCATCGACGGCCGCGCGGACATCTATTCGTTCGGGATCGTGCTGTACGAGATGCTGACGGGCGTGCCGCCGTTCCAGGCCGACACGCCGCACGCGTACCTGATGCTGCATGCGTCGGAGAAGCCGCGGGCGCTGCGTGATGTGAATCCGTCGATGCCGTCGTCTCCGGAGCTGGAAGCGATCATTTTTCGCGCGCTGGAGAAGGACCGCAAGAAGCGATTCGCCTCGGCGCGCGAGATGGCGCGCGCGCTGGAGGAGATCGAGCCGACGCTCGACGATCAGACGGGCGCGCCGCCGCCGCTGCCGAAGGCACTGGAGGTCACGGAAGAACCGACGAAGGTGGCCACGCCGACGGTGCCGAGCAGCATGGCGGCGCCGAAAGCGCCGCGCGTCGATTCGCACGCGTCGACGGTCCTGACTGCGAACGGCGAGCCGATGGCAAGGCCGCTGCGCAAGGTGTCGTCGACGAATGTGGTACCCGTTCCGGCGCCGCGGCGTTCGGCGTTGAATTGGATCGTGCTCGTGCTCGTCGTCGGCGCCCTCGCGGTCGGCGCCGCGGTGCTCGTGCGGAGGTTCCAGGCCGCCGGGGAGGCGAAGAAGGTTGCTCCCCCGCCGGTAGCGGTCGCGCCGGGACGCATCGCGCTGAATGCGTTTCCGTGGGGCGAGGTGACGAGCATCCGTAACGTCGGGAACGGCGCGACGATCGAATTGAAAGCTCCGTTCGTGACGCCGGCGCCCGTCGATCTTGCACCGGGAACGTACGAGATCACGCTCACAAATCCCGCGTTCCGCTCGCCGATCACGCGCAAAGTCGACGTGAAGGCGGGAGAGGAGCAGTTAATCAACGTCGCGTTCGCCGACCCGGCCACGGCCACGCTTCCGCAACTCGGCGGAGGCACGCCTTGAAGCGCGCGCTACTCCTGCTCTTACTCGCCCTGCCTGCGATGGCGGCGGAGAGCTGGTCCGATGCGTACAACCGCGGCGTCGATCTGGTCCGCGGCGGTAAGTACCAGCCCGGCGCGCAGGCGCTGCAGCACGCTATCGACGAAGTGCCGCAGGAGAATGCGGCGGCGCGCGTTCGCGATCAGATCTTCACCTACACGCCTCACTTCTGGCTCGGTATCGCCCGCCTGAACCTCGGCGATCCCGACAGCGCGCTGCGCGAGTGGAAGACTTCCGAGGACCAGGGAGCGGTGCAGAACACGCCGTACTTCGCGCAGTTGCGCGATCTGATCGCGCGCGCGAATCTGCAGAAGCAGCGCCGCGCCGAGGGCGACGCCGTTCCCAGCAAGCAGGAAGCGAATGCCGCGATCGGCCGCGCGATTTCCGCGCAGGTCGATGCGGTCACTGCCGGCGGCGATCACAGCGACACGTACCACGCCGCGCAGCGAAAGCTGGCCGAGGCGAAGGATACGAACGCGAACGGCGGGATCGACGTGCGCACGTACAAACGCGCCGCGGAGATCGCCGAGGAGGCGCGGGCGATGTTCGTCCAGGCGGCCGGCGACGCGAAAAAGCAGCGCGCCGCGCGGCCGGTGAAGCCGCCTCCCACGCCGCAGCCGAAGGCGGCGCCCGGCGATTTCGTCATTCCGTTCGACGACGCGCCGCAGCCGAAACAGACCGCGCCGCCGCAACCGAAGCCGGTTCCGGTTCCGCTTACGCAAACCGTTCCGCCGCCGAAGCCCGTGCAGACCGAAGTCAAAAAACCGGAGCCGCAGCCGGAGACGGCCAGCGAAGATTTCGTCAACGCACAACTCGCCATCCAGGCATATCGGCGGCGCCTGATCGCGATGAAGCTTTCGGTCGCGGATGCGCAGCGGATCGAGCGGCAGTTGAAGCCCGGCAGCGACGCGAAGACGATCCGGCGCGTCACGGACGAGGTGGCGGCGAAACAGCGGGAGCTCGATGCGCGCAAGCCGCCCGAGGTCGCCGCCGCGCCTCCCACGCCTGCACCCGATCC
>DATART010000188.1:0-4911 GCA_036264035.1 Thermoanaerobaculia bacterium
AGCCGTAGGCTAGTTGAGTGACGGCACGTAAAGCTGCGCAGCCTCGCTCGCGGCAAAAATGAGATCCGCGAAGGGTTTCGTATCGAAGAGATCGAGCGAGTAGCCTCGTTTTATCCTGCGTGCGCTTTTCTCTACTTCGCCATAAACCTTCAACAAATCACTGAGCGTTGGGCGATCGGTCAGTCGTCCAAGGACGTTCATGAGCGCACGAAGAATGCTCTCCGGTGTTCGATCATGGATTCTTGGACGGATGCCGCCTAGATCGCTCAAGGCCTTGTCTAGACGATAAGGGACTGTGTCGAAGACGAACCACTGATGATTCGCGCCTGCGCTTCGACTCACAGCGACCGCCAGTCCTAACTCGAACGCCATATTCAAGCGTGGCGTTTGCGGCGATCGCCGGTCGAGTGACACGAAAGAGAGATCGTGGAATCAATACTGAGACGACGCGATCAGCTCGTAGATCCTTTCGAGCTGAAACCTGCTCGAGGGATCGCGTACAGCTGCAGTCGGCGTCAAGCCATAAGCCGAAATGCCTGCGATCAGGGCTAAATAGACGCGCTCGTATCTGATCGCGTATGGAACATTGATGAAGGCGACCGGCAGATTCCGTTGCTCACCGCTTCGAGCTTCTAGACTTCCGTCGAGCCGTAGACTTCCCTGTTGTCGCCTTACGGTGCCCGTTCTTCTTGCGGTTTGCCTTCGCCGCATCGGCTGCACGAATTTCGTCGATCATCTGACGCAGCTCGGCCACACGTTTCGCAGGGATCTTGTAGTACGCCGCGACCTCGTCGGGAGTCGGGTATGGGGTCGTGATGATGACTTTGCCGGACATGATCGTTGTTATTCTAACGCGGCTAAGCTGCCTGACGTTCCCGCATGATTTCGTAGTCCCTTTCCATCATCCGATCACCCTCTCGTAAAACTCACGATACCTCGGCACGACGGCGTTCACCTTGAACTTTCCTTCGGCGAGGTCGCGGCCGTTGCGGCCGAGGCGGCGTTGGAGATCGGGGGTCGACAGGATTTCGATGGCGCGGGCGGCCATCGATCCGACGTCGCCGACCGGCAGAAGGTAGCCGGTTTCGCCTTCGACGACGACTTCGGGCAGGCCGCCTGCGCGGCTGCCGATGACCGGGACTTCCGACGCCATCGCTTCGAGGGCGGCCATGCCGAACGACTCCGCTTCGGACGGGAGGAGGAAGACGTCCGCGGCGCCGACGACTTCTTCGAGGTTCGGAACGTTGCCGAGGAAGAAGACCTGTTCGCGGAGGTGATGGTCGCGGCAGAAGGCCTCGGCGACGGAGCGGTCCGGACCGTCGCCGATCATCACCAGACGGCTTGGGATCATGCGCGTGACGCGTTCGAAGACGGCCAGGACATCCATGATCCGTTTGACCGGACGGAAGTTTGAAACGTGGCAAAGCAGCTTTTCGCCGGATGATGCAAAGAGGCCCGAGAGCGCACCGGCGTGTTTGCGGAATCGCGAAGGGTCGACGAAGTTCGGGATGACTTCGATCTCCTTCTTCGTGCCGAAGTTTTTCGCTGTCTCGTCGCGGAGCCATTGCGAGACGGCCGTCACGCCGTTCGAGACTTCGATGCCGAATCGCGTGATCGGCAGGTAACTCGGATCGCGGCCGACCAGCGTGATGTCGGTGCCGTGCAGCGTGGTGATGAACGGCAGGTTGTTGCGCGCGGACACGATCTCGCGCGCCAGGTGCGCGCTGATCGCGTGCGGAATCGCGTAGTGAACGTGCAGGACGTCGAGCTTCTCGTACTCCGCGACCTCGGCCATCTTCGTCGCCAGCGCCAGCGTGTACGGCGGATACGGATCGAAGAGCGGATACGGCGTGACAGTAACCTCGTGAAAGCGCACGCGCTCGTGCAGCACGTTGAGGCGCGACGGCATCGCGTAGCTGATGAAGTGCACGTCGTCGCCGCCGCGAGCGAGCGCGAGGCCGAGCTCCGTGGCCACGACACCCGATCCGCCGAACGTCGGATAGCAGGTGATGCCGATTTTCACGGCTCTCTCCCCGCGTATGCCGCAATCACGTCGTCGACTTTCGGCGGCTGTTTGGTCATGAAGGCCTCGCCATATTCGACGCCGATCAGTGCGCCGAAGTGGCGGCCGCGCGCTTCGATCATCTCCAGGAACTTCTTGTCGGCGATGAACGTGGGCGGCTCGTTCGATTTCGGATCGTGGAACTGCGACTTGAACGCGGCGATGGCGCGTTGCTTCGTCTTCCACATCTTCGTCACGTCGACCACAAAGCTCGGCGTGACGAGGTAGTTCTGCGGGTAATAAATCGTCACCTGCGGCCGATGGTGCGGCAGCCCCGTCTCGAGCGCGCGAAGGCCGGCGTACCACGACGCCTCGGTGACGATGCGCCCGGTGCGGATGTGATCGGGATGGCGGTCGTCGGGCCACATGGTGAAGACGACCTTTGGCTTGCAGGTGCGGACGATCTCGATGATCTGCAGCTCTTCGTCGCGGCCTGTGCGGATGTTGCCGTCGCCGAAGTCGAGTTGTTCGCGGAAGCGCGCGCCGAGGATTCGCATCGCGCTGAGCGCCTCGCGGCGGCGGATTTTCGGAGTACCGCGCGTTCCCAGTTCGCCGCGCGTCAACTCGATGATGCCGACGCGCAATCCGTCGGCGACTGACTTCGCGATCGTTCCGCCGCACGACAGCTCGATGTCGTCGGGGTGCGCGCCGAAGAAAATGATGTCCACCGGCTGCAACGCTTTTTTCACAGGCGCATTGATCACAGGCTCACCACCTTACAGACGTCCTCGTCCTGCTCCGCATCCTCGATCATGCGATCGATGAGATGCGCACCGTACTGCTGCCAATAGCCGAACCAGCCGGTGACGCGATCCTGCGGCGCACCGTCCGGGGCGAGCGTCGAAACGAGCTCGCGGACGGCGGCGTAGCGCTCGCGGTCTTTGCGCGCCAGTCCGCGGATGGCGCGCTCGGTCAATTTGCCGAAGTGATATTCGATGTGGCCGATCGATTTGTTGATCGCGCGCGCCAGTGCGTGCTCGGCGGGAAGTCCGATCTCGCCGATGCGCGTCATGTCCGCGGCCAGGGCGCGTTTCGCTTTCTCGGCGATCGCCGAGACCTCCGCCACGCCCGCCGGCTCGCGCGTCGCGAGCACCGCATCCGTGCCGCAGAAGATCTCCTCGGCGTTGATGTCGTAACGATCGACCGTCCGCGCGAGCCGTTTCGGTGCGAGCAGTTCGTGCGCGCGCAACGCGACTCGCGGCATCGGCACATTCAGCATTTCGTGCAGCGGTGCGATCTGCGCGTAGTACGCGACCTCGGACGGCCCGCCGACGAAGAGGTCGGGACGCAACACGAAATCCTGCAGCAGCGGCCGGGTCAGAGCCGACGTCGAAGTCTTCTCAGGCGGCGGTAGCGCGCCTGGCGATTCGATGAGAGTGCGCCGGCCGTCATCGTCGAGCGCGAACAGTAAGGTGTGCGCCTCGCCGGGACGCGGTACGACTTGCGGTGTGTATCCCGCGTTCGTGAGTTCCTCGCCGCGAACATCGAGCGATCGCTGAATGCGATCCCAGTTCGCGCGGATACTGTCGAACAGCGGCGCACCGGCGCGGCGCAGCTCCGGAAGAAGAGCATCGACGAAGATGAATTTTCCATCCACTGCGGACGTGAGCAGTTCCGCGAACGAGTCGCGAAACGTGATTCCTTCGCGCAGCCAGGACGGACGCGGGATGTCTAGAAACTCGACCAGCGCCAGCGTCAGCTCCTCGGGAACAGGCAGCGAGCCGACAGCCATCTTCGCCGTCGGATGCCGCGCGCGAAACGTCGTCAGGTCGAGCTGCTGTTTCGGATCTCGTTTCGGCAGCGACAGCGTGGCCACTTCGGCGAAGTCGTGATCCTCAGTGGCCAGCCAGAAAAAGACGGTCGTCGGAATGCCGCGCGCTTCGTTGTCGCGCTTCAGCTTCAGCATGCCGGCAAGTTTCGCGATCGTGTAGATCGGGCCGCCGGCGAATCCGACCTGCTGTCCGGCGATCACTGTGAACGTTTCGGCGCGCGACCAGCGGGCGACTTCGTCATCGATGTTGCGGCCCCAATTGCGGTTGGATGCGATCAGCGCGCCGGCGAGTGCGGCATCACTCGTTCTCGTATCACGCGGCGAAGAAGAACGCGGCAGAAACTGCGTCGCGTTGGGATTTCCTGCGATCCAATCGAGCGTGAAGCGATTAAAACCGGGGTACGCCGCGAGCGGAATGCGGAGACAGGCGGCCTCCGTCATCGCGCGCGGCTCCCGACGAGGATCAGGCGTGGCGACGCGGCGTTGAATGCTGCGCCGTCGAAATCGCCGAATGCTTCGCGGATCGAAAGGCCCGAGGAAGTGAACATCGTCGAGATCTCGTCGAGATCGTACCCGCGAACGCGCTCCAGGTAACGCTTTTGACCGATCGTGATCCGTTTGTTGAAAGAACGGTCACGTGGATCGAACCAGCGGTCGATCTCGACGCGGCCGCGCGGCGTTTCGCAAGTCTCGCGTTCGACGAGCTTGTCCAGCTCGCGATCGACATTCAGATAGTCGAAGAGGAAGACGCCGCCCGGCCGCAGCACGCGCGCCATCTCGCGCACGACGCGAAGATTCTCATCCTCAGTAGCGAAGTATCCGAAACTGGTAAAGAAGTTGACTAGTCCATTGAAGCTGGCGTTGCAAAAAGGGAGCGCGCGCATGTCCGCGCGCGCAACCGGAAGCGGGCCGTATTCGTCGATACCGGTGCGCAGCAGCGTGAACGACAGGTCGCATCCGACTGCCTCATACCCCTCGGCATTCAACTCCGTGAGATGGCGTCCCGTGCCGCAGGCGAGATCGAGGATCATGCCATCGACGCGCCCTGCATGCTCGCGGAAAAACGCGACCTGGCGCC
>DATART010000250.1:0-5631 GCA_036264035.1 Thermoanaerobaculia bacterium
GTAGGGTGTGGGAGCGAGGCCCTGGAAGGCGGTTCTCCCACCCCCTACTCCCCACCCCCTACGTCCTAAATCGCGTTCACGATCTCCTCGCTCAATCCCTTCCACTTGCGCAGGTAGGCGCGCCGGTCGGTGTTGTATTTCTCGACAAGCTGCTGATACTCCTCGCCTCTCCCCTGCCGCTCGTACATCTTTTTCGGCTGCAGGTAGTCGGCGTCGTCGATGCCGGGGACTTCCGTCGCCACGAGGTAGCCGAAGTCCGGATCCTTCTCCCACTTGATCGTTCCCTCGGCGATCGCTTTGACGACGGCGGACGAGTGCTGGATCTTCACCTTCTTCGATCCCTCGTCCTTGTCGCCTCCGCCGATGCGGCCGGTGTTCATCAGGTAGACGTCCATCGGACTTTGCTTCATCAGTTCCAGCATGCGGTTGCCCTGAAACGCGTGCAGCAGCGGGAAAAACGGATTCGTTCCCGGCACGCGCAGAGACTTGCCCGCCTCGGCCGCGCCGCCCGCGCTCGTGCCTTTCGTCTCGCCAAGCATGAAGTACGCGGCGGCGAGCGGGCCTTCCAGCTTGGCGACGGCAGGGATGATGTTCTCGTTGCGATTCAGGATCAGCAGAAAGTCGACGTTGTTGACTTCACGCGCATCGAAGGCGCCTGCGACGTCGTCCATGCGGATGACCGCGCGGCCGTTCGGCGTGTACGACGTATCGAAATAATCGACCTTGCCGTCATCCGACTGCGAGACGTTTTCGAGATATGCGTGGGGTGACGCGCAGGCATCGAAGATCGTCGGCTCGTCTTTCGGATTGAGGCCGAAGGTCTTGGCGAAGCAGCCGTTCTCGGTCGCGTAGACCTTCCCGCCGGGCATCAGCGCGCAGAAGTCGTCCTGCACCGGCTGCGAGTTGTTCTGCTTCGTGAAGGTCGTGGTCGTTTTGCCGGTACCCGACAGTCCCACAATCAGACCGACCTTGTTTTCGCCGTCGACCGGAATGACTTTGCAGCCGGCATGCAGAGCCAGACCGCCGCGCTCGTAGACGATCTTGTTCCACATCCGCAGCCCGCCCTTCTTCGACTCACCGAAGTAGTCAGAGTTGAAGACGCGCGTGATGAAATTCTCGAGATCGACTGCGATCAGCCGCTCCTCCGGATATCCCTCGGCCTTCAGATTGGGCGTATAGATGACCGTCACGGTGGGCTCGAAGTTCTCCAACTCCGCAGGCGTGGCCGGGTAGTAGAGATGCTGCTGCATCCCGGCGATGTTCGCGTTCGCCTTCTCGATGATCAATCGCGCGGCCACGCGAAATTGCGGATCGTTGCCGATGAAGCCATCGACGACGAGCATGTCGCGCGTGCGGATGTAATCGTTCTGCAGTTTTGCCATCCGCTCGTACTCGGCGCGGCTGATGGTCTGATCGGAGTGATTCTCCGGCGTGTCCGTGGCGACGTACGTCGAGCCTTTCGAACGCGATACCACGCGCGTGGCCACGTTGACGTTTCCGAACTCCGTCCTGCGGCAGTTCGGCATCTCCTCCGTGAAGCGGCGGAGCTGTTCCGGAGTCGGGTTCCACACCACGGACTTCGGCTCGACGGGAAGCGTCAGGATTTCGGTCATGAGTTCGTCCTCTCGACGGATCTGATTGTGTGAGCGTGGTTCGACGCAAGGATTGCGCCGGAACGGCCGCGAAGGTGGCGGATTTTACACGAAACCATAGAATGCGCCGGTCAAGCAGGAGGCCGTATGTATCTCGTTCGCGACATTTTCCAGTGCAAACCGGGCAAGGCCGGCGAGCTGGCTGCGAAATTCAAGAAGACCGTCCCCTCGATGGAGAAAGAGGACAGCTTCCGCAACTGCCGCGTGATGGTCGACGCCGTCGCGAATTACTGGACCGTCGTCCTCGAATGCGAGTTCGGCTCGCTATCCGACTTCGAGCACCACATGGCCGAATACGGCCGCCGCGAGGACGTCCGCGAGGCGATGGCGGGCTATATGGACCTCGTCGAAGGCGGGCGGCGAGAGATCTTCCGGATCGTCTGAATGCGAATCGCAGTCATTGGCGCAGGCGGTGTCGGCGGCTACTTCGGCGGGAAACTCGCGAACGGCGGCGCTGACGTCACCTTCATCGTCCGCGGCGGGACTTTGGACGCCATGCGTACGAAAGGTCTGCGCGTCGACAGCATCAAGGGCGACTTTGTCGTCGAGCATCCCAACGTTACTGACGACCCAACCTCGGCCCGTACCGTCGACGCGATCTTCGTCACCGTCAAGACCTGGCAGATCGCCGAGGCAGCGCAACAGATGAAACCGATGATCGGCGACGACACCATGGTCATCCCGCTCGAGAACGGCATCGACGCGCCCGAACAGCTCGCGGCAATCGTCGGACGCGAACACGTCCTCGGCGGTTTGTGCGGCATCGTCAGCTTCATCGCCGCGCCGGGGCACATCCGCCACATCGGCGCCGATCCGTTCATCATGTTCGGCGAACTCGATAACCAGCGCGCGGCCCGATCAGAACGGCTGCGCGAAGAGTGCCTGCGCGCCGGCGTTCAGGCCGACATCCCTTCCGACATTCACCACGCGCTCTGGTCAAAATTCGTTTTCATCGCCGCGATGAGCGGTATCGGCGCGGCCACGCGGGTTCCGATCGGCATCTGGCGCTCCATGCCTGAGACGCGCGCGCTTGCCACGAGCGCCATCCGCGAGATCGTCGGCGTCGCTCGCGCCCGCGGCGTCGACCTCGGCGGCGCCGCTGCAATCGATCGGACGCTGGCCCGCTTCGACGGTCTGCCGCCCGAATCCACCTCGTCGCTTCAGCGCGACGTCATCGACGGCAAACCATCCGAGCTCGATGCGCAACTCGGCGCCGTCGTTCGTCTCGGACGCGAGTCGGATGTGCCGACGCCCATCTGCGAAACGCTGCTCGCGCTGCTGCTGCCGCAGGAACGTAACGCCCGGAAACATTGAGAAGCCGCCGCGCGTCGCATACCATCAACAGCGGATGTCCAAACCTCCAAAAACTGCCGTCATTCACGATGCAAAACTTCACCCTGCCATCGCCGAGGCCAGGCGGGTGCTGGAGGTGGAATCGGCGGCGATCCTGGGACTCATCGATCATCTCGACAACACCTTTGTCGACGTCGTCGAACTGATCAACTCTTCCGCGGGCCGCATCGTCACGATGGGCCTCGGCAAGTCGGGCATCATCTGCAAGAAGGTCAGCGCCACGCTGGCGTCGACCGGAACGCCATCCTTTTTTCTGCATCCCGCCGAGGCCATTCACGGCGACCTCGGCATGATCGTTCGCGGCGATATCGTGCTCGCCATCTCCAATTCCGGCGAGACCGAGGAGTTGCTGCGCCTTCTGCCGAGCATCAAGCGGATCGGCGCGGAGATCGTGGCCATCACCGGCAATCCGCAATCGTCGCTGGCCAGGGGCGCCGATTTTCATCTTTCCGCTGCGATCTCCAAAGAAGCGTGTCCGCTCGGACTCGCGCCGACGGCTTCGACCACCGCTACGCTCGCTCTCGGCGACGCCCTGGCGATGGCGCTGCTGATGCGCAAGGGATTCAAAGAAGAGGATTTCGCCTTCCTCCATCCCGGCGGAAAACTCGGCAAGCGCTTCCTTCGCGTGTGCGATCTCATGCACTCCGGTGCACAAATTCCGGTTGTCCCGCTGACTACCGCGATGCACGACGTCATTTACGAGATGTCCGCGAAAGGCTTCGGCATCACCGCCGTCGTCGACGATCAGGCCGTCCTGGCCGGCGCGATTTCCGATGGCGATCTTCGGAGGCTCCTGCAAGCCGACACCGAGATTCTGCAAAAGACCGCCGCTGATTGCATGAAGCCGAACCCCGTCACGATCGACGGCAACGAGCTCGCCTCGGCCGCACTGGAGCGGATGGAGCAGCGCAAGATCACGTCGATTTTCATCGCCGACGCCTCCGGCCGCGTCGAAGGTATCATTCACCTCCACGACCTCTGGGGCCTGGAACTCTTCTGATGGATTCGACGACAACAGTGGTCCTGCGCTACCGCGATGGCCGCACCGAACGGGCCACGCTCATCGAGACGGACGTCGACCGCCAGATCGTGCGCGTCTCGCGCGATGACGGCGCAAAGGACGAGGTCCCGTTCTCGACGTTGAAAGCGCTCTTCTTTCCGCGCAATGCAGCCGAGGAGTCGCTGGAGGCGGCGGCGGGAAGCACGATCGCGGTGGAGTTCGCGGACGGCGAGGTCATCCGCGGCGTGGCGCAATACAACCCCGAGCGCAACGGCTTCTTCCTCTTCCCGCTCGATCGGAGCAAAAACGACCGCATCTTTGTTGTCAACTCGGCCATCGTTTCGATCGAAGTCGAAAAGCTCTGATTCGGTGCGCGTTTCGCCGCCATTCACATCATGAAAATCACGTCACTCGTTCTCTCTCTCATCCTCGTCGCCTCGGCCGCCGGCGCCGCCGAGCTCGATCGCGCCGCCGCGGCTTTGGCCGGAACCGAGGCGCAGTTCACGCAGCGCTTCACTCCGAAGGGATTCACGAAGAGCCAGATCGACAGCGGCAGCGTCATCTTCGGAACGCTCCCGATGATGCGCTGGACGTATTCGAAACCGGAGCAGAAGATCTTCGTCTTCGACGGCAACCGCTCGTGGTTCTACATCCCCGCCGAGAAACAGGTCACAGTCACGACGCTCGACGAAGCGCATCGCCGCGAGCTGCCGTTTCTGCTGATCGGCGATCCGGCCGCGCGTGACCGCAACTTCGCCGTCCGCGAAACCACGCGCGGCGCCGACGTTATCGCGACGCTGCAGCCGCGCGCCGCCTCGGCCATGATCCGCAACGTCACCATCACCATCGCAGCGGCCACGCACGCGATTCAGCGCGTCGCTTACTCCGACCGCGACGGCAACGAAACGACGTTCGACTTTTCCGGCTTCACGCGGCGCGCCGTCACGCCCGATCTTTTCCGCTTCACGCCGCCCGCCGGCGTGGAGGTGGTACAACAGTAGGAGGTGGGGCGTAGGGAGTGGGGTGTGGGAGAAAACGCCCGCGCGCTAACGTCGGCGCTTTTTCTCCCACTCCCCACCCCCGACTCCCCACACCCAGGAGACACGATGGCTCAGGATTTCTCATTCGACATTGTCTCGAAGACCGAGATGCAGGAAGTCACAAACGCGGTGCAGCAGGCGCAGAAGGAACTCGCGCAACGCTTCGACTTCAAAGGGAGCAAGAGCTCGATCGAGCTGACCGCCGAGGAAATCGTGCTCGTCAGCGATGACGAAGGGAAGCTGCGCAGCGTCAAAGACATCCTGGAGACGAAGCTCGTCAAACGCGGCGTGTCGTTGAAAGCCGTCGATTATGCCGCGCTCGAACAGGCCGCAGGCGGCACCGTGCGGCAGAAAGCGAAGATCGTTCAGGGCATCGAGATCGAGAAAGCGAAGGCGATCGTCAAAGCGATCAAAGAAGCAAAGCTGAAGGTGCAGGCATCCATTCAGAGCGACCAGGTACGCGTCACCGGCCGCGCGAAGGACGACCTGCAGAAAGCGATGGCGATCGTGAAGGGACACGACTACGGAATCCCGCTGCAGTTCACGAACTACCGCGGTTGAGGGTTCACCACCATTCGATTATTCT
>DATART010000251.1:0-10132 GCA_036264035.1 Thermoanaerobaculia bacterium
AAGGGAAAGATGCCGACGCGGTCGCCGCCGCGAAGCAGATCGTCGCGATTGATCCCACGAATCTGGACGCGTCGCGTAGCGTCGCGCGCGCCAGTCTTGCCGCCGGCGATCTCTCATCGGCATTTACCGCATATGCGGCAGTTCTGCAGCACGATCGTTCCGACACCGATGCGCTCAACACGATCGGACACTACGCGCTGGCCGCCGGCGACAACGATCGCTTCACTGCCGCGCTGAAGCGCCTCGGCACATCGGATGCGGGAGCGGTTCACGCACCGGACGTGCTCGTGGCTTCAGGCCGCATCAACGGCGCTGCCGAGAAGTATTACGACGCCGAGCAGCGCATGCCGCGCAATCCTTCGCTCGCCCTCAAGATCGGGCGCATCGCGGTGCTCCGGCATTCGACCGACATGGCGGACCTGGAGTTGAAGAAACTCGAGCAGACCGATCCGAACTACGGCGCGCACATTCTCAAGGCGTATCTCGCCGCGCAGTCCGGCAATAAGGCGGCTGCCGGATCGGAATTGAAAGCGGCCGAGGCGGCATCAAAGCCGGGCGACGACTATTGGACCAGTGTTGCCGACATTGCCGCAATGAACGGCGACGCGCGCGGTGTGAATGACGCGCTCGAACGCGCCGCGGCGCGGAAGGAACCCACCGCGAGCTATGTCCTGGCCAATCCGCTTTTCGGATTCCTGCAGAGCGACGCGCGCTTTCTGAAGATTCGCCAGAAGCTGGCCGAGCAGCAGAATGAGATCCGTGTCGCGCTGGCCGGCGTGACGCTGTAGATTCCGCTCATGATCATCACTGCCCGACTCACCTTTTCTGCCGCGCACCGGCTGAACAATCCGAAGTACGACGCCGAGTGGAATCGCCGCGTCTACGGCAAGTGCGACAACCCGCGCGGTCATGGCCACAACTACGTGATCCACGTCAGCGTGAAGGGGAAGATCGATCCCGAGACCGGCATGGTCATCGACCTGAAAGTTCTGAAGGATGTTGTCCGCCGCCGGATCATCGACCGCGTCGATCACACGAATCTCAACGAGGACGTCGATTTTCTACGTGGCGTGATTCCAACCGCGGAGAACCTCGCGCGCGCGTTCTGGCAAGAACTGGCGCCGGCGATCACGGAGGGTGTGTTGCACGAAATCCTGCTGCAGGAGACGGAGAAAAACTCCGTCGTTTACCGAGGAGAAGACGAATGAACTACGACCTGGCCATGATGGCGCTGGACGGCCTGATGCGCACGCCGCTGACCGTGCGCGCCGACGCTGCCGGCGTAACGTTCACCGGCGAACCCGCCGCCTTCAAAGAACTAGCCCGCCTCTGCCTCCTCCTCGGCGGCGCCAGCGACACAAACGATTCGTTCGAACTGCAGCCGAACGTGCACGTGACGGAAGGATCGCCGATGGTGAATCTGCGGCTGTCATAGCGCGAAGCTCAACGCCGGAGGCGTTTCGTATGGTAGCCGGTGGTCCGAGCGAAGCGAGCGACCACCGGTTCACGAATGCGCGACGGTATCCGACCGCGGCAGCGGTCGCGGGGGAATTCACGCCGCCTCGTATTTGGTACGCAACCCCGTCCGGGGTTGAATTCAAATCGCGCACGTTTTCCGGTGGTCGCTCACTTCGCTCGGACCACCGGCTACCGTACGTGACGCCTCCGGCGTCGACAACGGCGCCGCCTTTACGTCTCGTAATCGGGCGAGTACGTCACCAGCTCGCGGAGGAACGTTGCTTTCGCGCGATTCGCGTCGTCGTCGACGCGCAACAGGTCGCGGATCGAGATCATGCCGACGAGGGTTCCGCCGTGCACGACAGGCAGATGGCGGCAATTGCATTCGTGCATTTTCTGCAGAGCATCGTTGATGTCGTCAGCGGGAGCGGCGACGATGATGTCCTTCGTCATGACGCTCTCGACGCGCGTGTCGTCGGGATTGCGGCCCTCGGCGACGATGCGCGTGAGGACGTCGCGCTCCGAGAAGATGCCGACCAGGTTTCCGGAGTCGAGCACCGCGATCGCGCCGATGTTGCGGTCGCTCATCGTGCGCGCCGCATCGCGAACCGTGGAGGTCGAGGGAACGTGAAAGAGGGGATGTCCTTCGATGATCTCGCCGATCTGCCTCATATCAGCTCCTCCTCGACGGTCCTCTTGCGATTGATCATGCCGAGGCCGTCGTAGGCCGCGTATTTGTACGCCTCGCTCACGGTGGGGAAGTTGAAAACGCAGTCGATGAACGCGTTGATCGTTCCGCCGAACTGCATGACCATCATGCCGATGTGCAGCAGCTCGGACGCGCCCTCGCCGATGATGTGGACGCCGAGCAGTTTGCGCGACTCCGGATCGAAGACGAGTTTGATCAGCCCTTTGACGTCGCCGATGATTTCGCCGCGCGCGTTGTCGCGATAGAACGCCCGGCCGACGGCGCATGGGATGTCCTTCTTGCGGCAATCCTCTTCGTTCAATCCGACCGTTGCCACCTCGGGGATCGTGTAAATCGCGTACGGCAGGATCGGCGCGACTTTGGTTTTGTACTTGAGATCGAATGCGTGAACCATGGCCACGCGCGCCTGCTCCATCGACGTCGAGGCGAGCGCGGGGAAGCCGATCACGTCGCCCGCCGCGTAGATGTTCGGCACCGAGGTCTGATAATCGTCGTTAACGGTGATCAATCCGCGCGCGGCCGTCTTCACGCCGACCCCGTCGAGGTTCAGATCTTCGACGTTGCTCGAGCGGCCGGCGGCGTAAAGGACGTTGTCCATGACCATGCACTGGCCGTCTTTCAGCGTGAGCGACGCCTGATTGCCACAGCGTTCGATCGCAGCGACGTCCATGCCGAGGTGCATGGTGATGCCAAGGCGGTTCTGGAACTCGCCAAGCAGGATGCGCACGATCTCGCGGTCGATGTTGGGCAGCAGCGATGTGCGACCGTCGATGAGATGCACTTCGACGCCGAGGGCCGCGAACATTGCGGCGTACTCGACGCCAATGATTCCCGCGCCGACGACGGCCATACGTTCCGGAATGCGGTCGATGCCGAGGATGCTGTCGCTGTCGCAGATCACATCGCCGTCGAATGGGACGTGATCGGGACGATGCGGTGAAGAGCCGGTGGCGATGAGGACGATACTGCCATCGATGGTCTGTTCGCCGACGGCGTTCGCAATCGCTACGCGCGTGGGCGAAACGAAGCGCGCTGTGCCTTGGTAGCGATCGACTTTGTGCCGCCGCAGGTTGTCTTCGATCCTCTTCCACTCGTGGGCGACGACGTGGTCTTTGCGGTACATGAAGTCAGCGACGGTGATGCAGTTGACGTTGATGTCGATCGCACCTTCTTTGAAGCCACGCTGACGGAATCCGGAGAGCGCCAGCGCCGATTCGCGCAGCGTCTTCGACGGAATTGTGCCGGTGTTGACGCAGGCGCCGCCGAGGACCGGCTCGCGCTCGATGAGAGCAACACTCTTCCCAAAGTACGCCGCCTGCGCAGCGCCCTTCTCGCCGGCCGGTCCGGAGCCGATGACGATGAGGTCGTACATGGTGAAGACGTTGTCGGTTGTCGGTTATCCGTTGTCACGTGCCGCAGCAACTGAGAACCGACAACGGACAACTTCAGTATTCGATCAATGAATGAACTGGGATGTCGCCGAGTCGTGCGCGGCCATCGAGGAACTTCAATTCAATTACGAATCCCGCCGCGATGACAGTCGCGCCGCATTCGCGCGCGAGCGTTGCCGCGCACGCTGCAGTTCCGCCGGTGGCTAACAGGTCGTCGATGAGCAGAACGCGGTCGTCGGCGGTGAGGGCGTCGTCGTGAATCTCGAGGATTCCGCTGCCGTATTCGAGCGTGTACTCGCTGCGGCGCGTTTTCCACGGCAGCTTGCCCGGCTTGCGGATCGGGACGAACCCACAGCCGAGGACGCGCGCCACGCCGCTGCCGAAAATGAAGCCGCGCGATTCGATCGCGGCGACGCTCGTGATGCCGGAGTCTTTGAACGGTTCAGCCAGCGCGTGCGAGATGTAGTCGAGCGCTTCGTGCGATCGGAGCAGCGGCGTGATGTCTTTGAAGACTATGCCGGGCTTGGGAAAATCGGGAACGTCGCGGATGAATGGTCGCAGATCCATCAGAACTTCACGTCGAAGTCACCGAGCCGTCCGGTGTAATCCTTCGTCTCCTGATCGATGCTGGTGACCTCGGCGTACCGCGGCCCTTCCTTCAATTCCTCGAGCCATTCGTCGATGACGCTCTTCTCCCCCTCGACGATCGCTTCGACGTATCCGTCGCGGATGTTTTCGATGGTGCCTTTGAGGCCGAGCCGGCGCGCCACGCGCGTGGCGAAAAAGCGATAGCCGACACCCTGGACTTTCCCATGAATCTTGATGATGCGCAGTTCCTTCGCCATGTTCGCGGATTGTATTCAATTAGCGGCGCCGTTTGCGGCGCGTGTGGTGAGCGGCCGTTTTCTTCTTCGGAGCGGGCGCCTGCACCGTGACCGGTTGCGGTGGCGGCGCCGCGGCGAGCGTGTCGACGCGCGCCGTGAGATCGGCAATCTGCTTCTGCTGTGTCTCCGAGGTTTTGCGTAGTGTATCGAGCGACGCCGCGAGCGCGTGCCGCTCGCTGTCGGCGATCGTCGCCAGCGCGACGGTCGCCGCCGCCGCGGCGTCGGTGCGGGGATACTGCTGAATGATGCGCGACAGCTCCTGCCGCGCCTTGTCGTTGTTTCCCGCCTCGACATCCTTCCGCGCGGTTCTGAGCATCGCCCCGGCCTGAAGATCGTTCGGCACGGTCAGCACGAGCCACGCGACAACCGCGCCGAGGAGCGAGGAAACGATGGCGGTGAGGATGAGCAGACTGCGCGCGCGCACGAGAGGGGGAGGTTCAAGAGCGGCGCCAGCTGTCATCCTGAGCCGCCGGAGGCGCGCAGCCGAAGGCGAAGTGCCGGAGGACGGTCGAAGGATCCCCGGCTGATAGCCCGGAAAGGGCGGGGACTGCGCGTGAATAACACGGATTATCAGCCGGGGATCCTTCGCCGTCCTACGGCGCTCCGCCTTCGGCTACGCACCTTCGGCGGCTCTGGATGACAAGTCACTCCTTCCAGCCGAATTTGCCGACCAGCGGTACGAACTCCGCGGTGCCGCAGTCTTCGATCTGGACGCGTGTCCCGACGCGCATCACGCGCGCGAGGCGCTGATTGCCCGGCTCGCCGATCGGGATGACCAGCTTGCCTGTCCTCGAGAGTTGTTCGAGCAGCGGCTTCGGCACTTCCGGCGCTGCCGCCGCGACGATGATGCGGTCGAACGGCGCCTGATCGGACCAGCCGTAGGTCCCATCGAATACTTTCACCGAGGCGTTGTAGATCTTCAGCGTCCGGATCAGCTCCGCGGCGCGCAGGGCCAGCTCGTTCACGCGCTCGATAGAGAAGACTTTCGCGCAGAGTTTGGAGAGCACGACGGCCTGGTAGCCGGTACCAGTACCGATCTCGAGGACTTTTTCCTTGCCGGTGAGGTCGAGCAGCTCGATCATCCGCGCGACGATGTACGGCTGCGAGATGGTCTGCTTTGCGCCGATCGGCAACGCGCCGGCGCCGTACGCTTGCGTGGCTACAAGCGTCGGCACGAAGAGGTGTCGCGGCACTTCGCGCATCGCCTGCAGGATTCGTTGGTCTTTGATCCCTCGGTCGGCGACGTGGCGCTTGACCATGGCCTCGCGCAGGTGCGCGAAGTCAGGCGTGGCCAAGGAGTTCCTCGAGCGATTTGAGACGGGGAATTGATTCGTGATGGGTGAGGTCGAGGTGCAGCGGCGTGATGGCGATGCACCCTTCCTCGACCGCCTCGAAGTCGGTGTCTTCGCCGGGACGCCACGTCGGTTTTCCGCCGCCGATCCAGTAGTAGGTCCGGCCGCGCGGATCGCGGCGTTCGAGGATGTCGCCGGCGTAGATGCGGTTGCCGAGACGCGCCACGCGGACTCCGCTGAACTCGACGGGGAAGTTGACGTTGAGGATGATGTGCGGATCGCGATGGTGTTCGAGCGCCCAGCGGATCAGTTTCTCCGCAAATTCGGCGCAGCGATCGAATGAAAAACCTTCACCGACGAGCGTGGAGAAGGCGATCGACGGAACGTCGAGCAGTGCGCCTTCGAAGGCCGCGGAGATGGTGCCGGAGTAGGTGACGTCGTCGCCGAGGTTCGGTCCGAAGTTGATGCCGGAGACGACGAGGGCAGGACGGTCCTCGCGCATCAGCTTGAGCACGGCCAGGTTGACGCAATCGGCGGGCGTGCCGTCGACGATGTATTCGTTCTCGCGGAGCTTCAGCATCCGCAGCGGACGATTCAGCGTCAGCGCATGTGACGCCGCGCTCTGCTCGCGGTCCGGCGCAACGATTGTGACATCGACGCCGTCGATGCGCAGGCAGGCATCCGCCAGTTTCCGGAGACCTTCGCTGTAAATACCGTCGTCGTTGGTGACGAGGATGCGGACCATGCGCCGCGCATGGTAGCGCATTGCATGCTGATGCGTAGCCGTGCCGCTGGTGCATCATGGTGTAATCCGGTGTAGTATGAATCATGGCTCAGCCACAGAAGAGTGTCCGCCAGAGCGTGAGTCTTCCATTGACGGTCGCGCGCCGCGTCCAGGCGCTTGCAAAGCGCCGCCGCATCAGCGCGAACCGAGTCATTGTCGATCTCATCGAAAGCGGCCTCGAAGCAAAAGAGCGCGAGAAAATCGCGTTCTTGGAGGTCGCTGACCGGCTGGCCCACACCTCGGATGATGCCGAGCAGAAACGCCTCAAAGAGGAATTGGCGCGTATGACATTCGGTGAGCCGTAGGAATCCGCGGCGAATTCGTTGTGTGGAGCTTCCCACCAGTGTTTGAGGCGTCGCAGCCTCAGCTCAGCCGTGCGCGGGCGCCGCGACTTCAATCGCCTGAAGCACTATGTGCGCGTCAGCAACGGGTAGCGTGATCAGAACGAACCGTCCGCCATCAAACAGGTAATCCTCGCCAGATTCGTCGATGACGCGAATCATCCCGTCTTCCTCGGCATCCGTGTCGGCGATGACGGGATAAACCTTCCCGAGCTCCAGGGAGACGGGATAACCCTCGTTTCTGATGCAAATGGCGAATCTATTTTCGTTTTCCATGGCTCAATCGAAGCGGCGTGTGACTTTCATTTCTCGTTTGCCGATACCGTGTGCTTCATACCAATGTACTTCCGCGCGCTGAATGCGGCCTGACCGCCGGCGCACGCGCGTGACACCCTTCAGTTTACGCCATCGGCCCCGCCCGTAATATTTGATCAATCGGTGCAGTTCACGAATACCGGTTCCGGAGGCAATAACTTCAATCGACTCGATTGGACCGATAATTTCGAAGTCGTCCACGTTACTCACTGCACGTTCGCGTTCGCCCTTATGAACTCCTCCACGTCCTTCTTCAATCGCGCCTGCGCTTTGCGGTCGATGTAGACCATGTGGCCAGTCTCGAAGTAGTCCATCGAGATGTTCTTGCGCAGGTCGGGATCGAGCTGCATGCGCGCGAACGTGTAGCGGGTGGCGGCGAATGGCGTGGCTAGGTCGTAGTAGCCGTTGGCGACGAAGACCTTCATGAAGGGGTTCTGCGCGATCGCGCCGCGGAGCGTTTCGGCGACGTCGACGTAGCGGTTCTGGGCGCGGTCGTAGTTCCAGGGGCGCACCTTGCCGGTCAGGATTTCGTACGGCAGATCGGTCTCGAACTTCAGCTCGCGGCGGACATAGTCGTTTATGACCGCTGTGTACTCGCCGAAGATGGCCGAGTACGACGGATCGAACTCGTCGCTCTCGCCGGCGGCGTCTTTGTCCACGCCGGTGAAGCGGCCGTCGAGGCGGCCGACCGTGCGGCGCTGCGCGCGCAGCAGCTCCTTGTCGAAGCGATCGATCTTCACGCGGAGATTCGTCTGCTCGATGTAGTTCGGCGAGAGGCCGGTGAGGCGCGCCAGTTTTGCGGCGACGTCGCGGCGCTCCTGATCGGTGATGCGGTCGCCTTGCATGAGCGCGTGCGTGTAATCGCCGAGGGCGAATTGCTCGGACTCGGCGACAGCGTGTTCGAGCGTGCCGGACTGCAGATCGGACGGCAGGCGCTTGTGGTACCACGCGATCGCGGTGTAGGTCGGAAGGAAGAGCTCGTAGGCGAGATCGTTGCCGCTGTCGAACGACGCCGTTTCGAAATTCAGGATCGACGAGATCAGCACGATGCCGTTGAGGTAGAAGCCCTGTTGCCCGAGCCAGCCGGAGAGGCCCGCCGCGCGCGTGGTGCCGTAGCTCTCACCGGCCAGAAACTTCGGCGAGGCCCAGCGGCTGTAGCGCGTGGTCCATAGGCGAATGAATTCGCCGACCGATTGGATGTCCGAGTCGACGCCGTGGAACTTGTTCGCATCACCGAACGGAATCGCCCGGCTGTAGCCGGTCGTGACCGGATCGATGAAGACGAGATCGGTGACGTCAAGAATGCTTCCTTCGTTGTCGACGGTGCGATACGGCGGCTTCGCGGCGTGGCCCTCGTCGTCGGCATACACGACACGCCTGGGTCCAAACGCGCCCATGTGCAGCCAGACCGAGGACGACCCCGGTCCGCCGTTGAACGTGTAGGTGATCGGGCGGCGCGCGGGATCGGCGCCGTCTTTCGTGTACGAGGTGAAGAAGAAACTGGCGCGCGGCTTTCCTTCTTCGTCGCGCATGATCATGAATCCGGAGCGGGCGGTGTAGTTAATGGTCTGGCCGCCGATGGTGACGGAGTGCTGCGTGGTGGAGATTTTGTCCTTCGCGTCGGCAGGCGGGCGTGCGTTGCGCGGTTCTTCGCGCGGCGCGTCGGCGCGGTCTTCGTTTTCCGCGGCCGGCGGCGTTTCGCGGCGCGCGCCCGTTGGCGCGGGTTGCCGGTTCGGAGCGGATTCGGGCGATTGTGCGAAGAGCGAGAAGACGGAGAGCGTCAGCAGCGCGGCGAACATCGCGTTTTTCATTTGCGGCGCATTGTAAGGCAATGGCCGTGCACGCTATCGTGCGCGGATGATCAAGAAAATCACGCCCGTTCTGATCGTCGATCGCATCGAGCCGCTGCTCCCGTTGTGGGACGCCCTCGGCTTCGCGCGCGCTGCCGAGGTGCCGCACGGCGACGCGCTTGGATTCTTGATGCTGACTCGCGACGGGGTCGAGGTCATGTACCAGACCTTCGACAGCGTCCGCGGCGATGAACCGAAAGCGCTCGAGGGTTCGCGCGCGATCGGGGCGTCTGCGATATTTCTCGAAGTCGATGATCTGGATGGTT
Organism: Thermoanaerobaculia bacterium; assembly: GCA_036264035.1. GTDB lineage: Bacteria > Acidobacteriota > Thermoanaerobaculia > Gp7-AA8 > Gp7-AA8 > JADGNZ01. The sequence goes on from DATART010000251.1 coordinate 9,291, forward strand.
TGGAAGCGCAGATTCCGGCCGGGACCGACGTCATCGCGGTAAGCCGCAAGACCTTCTACGGATCGACGGAGACGATCATCCGCGATGCCGCCGGCAACTTGATTACCTTCGCGCAGTTCGCCGCGCCGTGAGTCCTCGCGTCTTCGCCGTCGCCGCGCTCCTCATCGGCCTGACGTACGTTTTCGTCACGCCGCCGTTCGCCGTTCCCGATGAGGACAACCACTTCTGGCGCGCACAGGCGGTTGGGCACGGGCGTCTGCTGGCCACGCACGGCCTCGACGCGATGCCGATGCCGAAGTCGGTGGAAGAGTTCACGTGGGTGATCGAGCGAACGTCGCCCGCGGAGACGCTCGCGCAGAAACTGAAGGTCGCCGCGGCGCTTCCTCACGATGGCCGCATCGGACGTCCGATCCGCTTCGCGGCGTGGTATTCGCCGTTTCCGTACATTGCGACCGGTCTAATCGCAGCGCTGCCGCTGCGTCCGGTGATCATGTTTTACGGCGGTCGGATCGCAAACCTGCTGCTGACGGTGCTGCTGATCGCGGTGGCGATCCGTGCCGCGCCGCAGTATGGAAACATCAGCGCCGCGGCGGCGCTGCTTCCGATGTCGCTTTACGAGCTGTCATCATTGTCCGCGGACGCCCTGACAATCGCGCTGGCCTGGCTCTTCACGGCGCTGCTGTTTTCGCCGCCGCGTCGTACGTGGCTCGTCGCGTTCGCGGGATTCGCGTCCGGCCTGTGCAAGCCCGCGTACTTTCTGATCGCGCTGCTGGTCTTCGCGACGCCGCTTCGCTGGCGGCAACGGATGGCGATCCTCGGCGCGACCGCATTCGGAACGCTGC
>DATART010000271.1:0-16452 GCA_036264035.1 Thermoanaerobaculia bacterium
GCGTCTGTTTGCCGTGCACCACGATCTTGAACGAATCGACGGCGGCCATCATCGAGCCGGGGCGGTAGGCGATCTCGCCGACGGGATAGCGGGAGGTGACGTGCAGACCGAAGACCGCGTCGACTTTCGGGTTTTCGAGCGCGCCCTCTTTCACCATGAGCATCGCGCCGCCTTCCTCCCCCTCCGGCGCGCCCTCCTCGGCGGGCTGAAAGAGGAACTTGACGGTGCCCGGGATCTCCTCGCGCATGCCGGCCAGCACCTCGGCTACGCCGAGGAGGATGGCCACGTGCGCGTCGTGCCCGCAGGCGTGCATGACGCCGACTTCGTGTCCGTTGAACGTCGTGCGCACGGTCGACTTGAAGGGGAGGTCGACCTGCTCGATGACCGGCAGCGCGTCCATGTCGGCGCGGAGCGCGACGACGCGGCCCGGCTTGCCGCCGCGGAGAATGCCGATGACGCCTGTGTGTGCGACGGGCGTCTTCACCTCGATGCCGAGCTCGCGCAGACGGTCCGCGACGATCTTCGAAGTACGCGTTTCGCGATTGCCGAGCTCGGGATGTTCGTGAATGTCGCGGCGGCAGGCGATGACTTTCGCCTCGACCTTCTTCGCGGCGTCGTCAATGCGTTGATCGAGCGTGGTTGCGGCGTCGAGCGTTGCAGTCATGAGAACCTCCAGAGCGAGGATGGCGAGCAGGCGCATTTCGCGGGATTGTAAATCGCCGCGTGCCCGCTACTGGGGAACGATCTCGCCGCGTAGCGCTTCCGCTTTGCGGATCAATTCGCCGAACCATTCCGCAAAGTGCGTTTCGCCGCGCTCCTCGGCCAGCGCTTTCGTCCCCGAGGCCATGGTGATGAATTGCTCGATGAAGCCGCGGAGCTCGTCGCTGACGCCCATCAACAGCAGCGTCGACGACTGCGCCTCGATGGTCTTGAACGCCTGCAGCGCCTGCGCGTACTCGTTCGAAAAGTACGCGAAGTTTTCGCGGGCCTCATCGGAGCGCTGGTCGTCCGTCATGGCCGGTGGCGTGTGCGGATTCCGCGCCATTGACCGCGGTCATTCGGCGCGCCGAAATGATTGCTTCAAGGCCAGATGCCGCGCGCCAGCGCCACGGTGGCCACGCGTATGATGGCCGTCACGAAGGCGGCAGCGCGGAGATCGACGCTGGCTGCATACCGATCCTTGATGTCGAGCTGCGTCTACAGCACCGTATCGGTAGCCGCCTCCATCTTCGTGCGCAGGTGCGCGTTGACCTGATCCTCGTTCCAGTGCCTGGTTTCCATGTTCTGCGCCCCTCGAAGTAGCTGACCGTCACTCTCCTCCCGAATTCGTAAGGATGTTCCGACGTAGGCTTGAGGGCATGAAGGTTGGCATCCGCGAGGTCCATGAGGCCCACGCATTCAATTCATTGCGCCTCAATTAGTTTGGTTCTGGTGTGAGGCAGCTACCGCTGCCCCGGCCACAGGCGATCGTCGAAGACCCTGTAGCGAGTTTGCGTCGCTACATTGAGAAGCGGCAATAGACCACCCAGCGACCGCAAGCGTCTCCAGGGCAGAGCGCGAGGCGTAGTGAATGAGCGTGCCTTCGCGTCGCTGATCCGGAGGAGGAGCCGCTTGATGACGACTCACCTTTAGGGCCGCCTCGTAAACAAAAAGCAGAGGCTCGTACTGATTGAGCTCGCGGCTCCGGCTGAGATACGTCTCTGCTTTATCAAACAAACTCTGCTGCCGGGCCAGCTCCGCTGCCTCCAGCCACGCCATCGCGTCTCGCGGCTGCAGCGACTGTGCGGACGCGTACATCGCTTCCGCCGTTCCATTGCTCGACAGCGTACTTGTCGGATTCTCACGGCGGAGATTCCCCAGTTCGACGCGCGCGCTACTGCTTCGCTTGTCGGTTATTACGGCGCGACGCAGTGCCGCCTCCGCGTCCTCTAACCGGTTGGCAATGCGATATAGCTTTCCGAGTGCGATGAGCGCTTCCTCATTTTCCGGCGCGATCTTCAGCGCACGGAAGTAATCTTCCTCAGCCTGGGCGCATGAACCCTGATCTAGTGCGGCGTCTCCGGCAGTTACCAGGGGTACGAAATTGCCACCGTCGTGTGCGAGCGCCGCGTTCACGTTCTCGTCAACGTCCTTGCCGGAGCCGGAGAGACGATCAATCATCGCAAGCTCGGCATAAGCATCGGATGCCCCCGGCCGGCGCCGGAGCGCTTCGTCGATCTCCGCACGCGCCTTTCCCCAATCTCCTTGCACCCGTGCAATGGATGCGGCGACGATCCAGGCATCCGCGTCGGCGGTCGATCGAGTTGCCGCTTCACGCTGTGCGGCCAACGCGTCCGAAAAGCGGAAGTCATCAAGGGCGGCGCGTGCCTCCTCGACGAATAAGCGAGGATAGGGAACGCGCCCCCATCGGTTCATAGCGATCGTATGCGCCTGCGCGAATGCCTGCCGCGACTCGTCGCCGCGATTCATCCAACTGAGAAGAATGGCGAGGTCGATCTTCGAGTCGAAGTCGTCGCGGTCGTACTGGAGCGCCTTTTTCAGCTGTTCCTCCGCGGCATCGTAATGTTCGTAGCGCATTAGCAGGCTACCCAACTCATCGAGCACGACGGGGTCGTTCTTCCGGTATTTCAAGGCCTTTTCGAGCGCCTGCTGCGCTTCAGCAAACTTGCCTTGCGCCGATTGTGCTCGCGACAGAACGACGTTCGTCCACGAGTTTCGCGTCTCGAGGGCGTATTCGGCTTCGCTGGCTGCTGCCTGAGGGTCGCCTGCGTACAACGACGCGAAAGCGAGGCCGGCGTGGCAGCGGCTTGAAGCCGGCTCAAGGTTTGTGCAATGGGAGAACGTCTCGCGCATCTCGCGGTACCGCTGTTCGTCGGCGAGGACATAGCCGAGTGTTTCGAAGGCGGCGTCGAAGTGAGTATCCAGGCGGCAAGACGCACGCGCGCAAAACTCCGCCTCCCGAAAGCGCGCGTGGGCGCGCAAAACCTCGGCTCGCTGCATGAGCAAGGCCGCAACCTCCCGCCGCAGCGTCATCCGGAACGGTGATGAGGCAATAAACCGCAGACCTTGATTAACGGGCTGCATCGCTTCGCCGAGTTTGTGTTCCTTTATCAGGATCGACGACTTCTCGATGTAGGCGTCGACATTCGTTGGATCAAGTTCGATGGCCTGCTTGCAGTCCTCGATTGTGCTGTCCAGATCGCGAGCGTCTTCGTGAAGCCACGCCAGGTGGAGATAGCTTTGCGAGCGATCGTCGGGTGACAAGCGGTCATCCATCGCAGCCGGCTCCAGAACCTTTATCGCCTCGTTGTCGCGCAAATCGGTGGTAAGGAAGTCTGCGGCGAGGTTCGGCTCCACCGGTGCGAGAATAGTCAATGCCGCTTCGCGAACTACGGCCGGCCAGTTCTTTGGATCAAGTGGTGTTGCAAGCGGTCTTCTCTGCAATCCTGCCAAGTGAATGGCCACCGACGGATGTCCATCCAACTCTATGATCTCGCCCGTGACAACGACCGGCTCGCGGCCAAATAACCGCGCCAGGAGTGAGGTTACCGCCTTGAGCGAGAGATGGGTTTCCGGAAATTCGACGTCGTGATCACGAGTGCTGCGAGGCAAAGACGCGTGATAGGGATCCTTCTTCTTCTCACGAAGCCAGGAGTCCAGTTGGTCGCCCACCGCAGCAGATAACGCGACGCCGCTGTAGTATTTCTCTTCGAAATCTTTCGACGCCACGAACGGCTCGATTTCGATGTTTTTTTGCAACGCTTCTTTTGCCGCAACCCAGAAGACGACCATCAGTCCCAAAGCGATGAGAACCTTCGTGACGCCCTCCGCCACTTTGACGGCTGTCTCGCACGCCTTTGCCACTCTCCCCGCCAAGCGTCCTCCTAAGACATCCAGTTTACGCCGGCTTCCTTGTTCCACTTCGTGGTCATCTTCTTCGACTTCGTCCAGAACTCGATGGAGCCGCGGCCGGTGATGTCGCCGACGCCGAACTTCGAATCGTTCCAGCCGCCGAAACTGAACGGCTCGCGAGGTACGGGGACGCCGACGTTCACGCCGACCATGCCCGCGCTGGCGTTCTCCATCACGTAGCGCGCGACGCCGCCGCTCTCCGTGAACACGCTCGCCGCATTCCCGTACGGCGATTTCTGCTGCACGCCCACGGCCTCGGCCACATCCTTCGCGCGGATGATCACCATCACCGGCCCGAATACCTCCTCCTGCGCGATGCGCATGTCCGGCGTCACGTTGTCGATCAGCGTCGGGCCGACGTAGTAGCCGTTTTCCTTCCCCTTCACTTTGTAGCCGCGGCCGTCGACGAGGATCTTCGCGCCCATCATCTCTGCCTCGGTGATGTACCCCTCGATGCGCGATTTGGCGGCGGCGGAAATCACCGGACCGATGTGCGTTCCCGGCACCATCGATTTCATGATGTTCACCATGCGTTCGATGATGTGATCGCTCTTGCCGACCGCCATCATCACCGACGCCGCCATGCAGCGCTGACCCGCGCAGCCGGACATTGACGCGACGACGTTCGACGACGTCATCTCCGGATCGGCATCGGGCATCACGATGAGGTGATTCTTCGCGCCGCCGAGCGCGAGGACTCGCTTGAAGTTCGACGTGCCGCGGCGGTAGACGATCTTCGCCACCTTCGTCGAGCCGACGAAGCTGATGCCTTCGATGCCTGGATGATCGCAGATAGCTTCCACCGTCTCCTGGCCGCCGTGCACGATGTTGAGAACGCCGTCCGGCAGCCCGGCTTCGCGCAGCAACTCAGCGATGCGTCCCGAGGACAGCGGCACCAGCTCGCTCGGCTTCAGAATCATGCAGTTGCCGAGGGCGATGGCGTTGGGGATGGTCCAGTTGGGAACCATGTTCGGAAAGTTGAACGGTGTGATCGACGCCACGACGCCGACGGGGAAGTGCTCCACACGGCACTCCACGCCGCGCGACACTTCCAGCACCTCGCCGGACACGATCTGCGGTAGCGAACAGGCGAACTCGCAAAGCTCGGCCGACTTCAACACCTCCGCCCGCGCCTCGCTGTCGATCTTGCCGTTCTCCTCGGTGACCAGCCGCGCCAGCTCATCGATGTTCTGCTCGAGCAACGCCTTGTACCGATAGAACACCTGCACCCTCTCCTTGATCGGCGTCTGCGACCACCCCGGAAACGCCGCCTTCGCCGCCGCGACCGCGCGATCGACGTCAGCCGCCGCCGACAGCGGCACGCGCGAGATCACGCTCCCCTCGGCAGGATTGAAGACGTCGAGATACCGAGCCGCGTCGTGCTCGACGAACGTACCGCCGATGTAGTTGCGGATGTCGGGGTAACGGGTGGTTTCGATTGCGGACATGGTGCCTCCTGGTGTTGTGACAGCGAACTTTACTGAACCTCCGGGCAGGCCGCTGTATTCGCTTAGTACGAACCGGTGACTGAGGCTTGGCCAACCGACGCCGCCGGCCGTGCCGGCGTCCGCTTCATAACGCAGGTTGCTTCGCCGTGGTCGTGGAAGGGCATGAAGAGGAGGGCCAGGCCGCGCTCGTCAAATTCGGAGGAGATCGTGAGCGTGTCGTGTGCGGGGGAGAGGCGCAGGGTGAGGGTGCGGGTGCGGCTGGAGGCGCCGGTCAGGATCGCGGCGCCAATTTTTTGCGGGGACCATGAGGCCGAGACACTGTCCTCCGTCCAGCTCAGATCATTTTCGAGGACGGCATCGTGGGCTTTGCCGCCGTCGCCCGTTGCGTGAAGCTCGATCCGGCAGCCGGGCTGCTTGATCGTCAGCGCGTCGACTCTGTTAAGAACGGCTCCTTCGCCGAAGACGAATGCGGTCGATCCGGTGCCCTGGCGCGTCGGTTTACCGTCGAGCTGGTAGCTGCCGGAGAGGTCGATGCAGGTCGGCGCCGACTGCCGCGACGCGCATGTGAGAGCGGCCGCAGCCAGCAGTGCCGTGACGATCCGCATTGGCCGCATCATACGCCGCCGCACTTGACCGCCTGCCGCACCAACCCCATCATTCGCGGCACATGTTCAGAATCAGCGAGTTGTTCCGCACGAAATCGCTCGACGATCTTATCGGCGAGACTCGGGAGGAGGGGCACCGGCTGAAAAAGGTGCTCGGCCCCTGGAACCTGGTCGCGCTTGGTATCGGCGCGATTATCGGTGCCGGCATCTTCGCCACGATCGGTACGGCCGCAGCCGGCGACGGTCAACGACCGGGCGCCGGGCCGGCACTGATCGTCTCGCTGATCGTGGCCGCGCTGGTATGTGCGTTCTCGGCCCTTTGCTACGCGGAATGGGCGTCGATGGTCCCGGTTGCCGGCTCCGCGTATACCTATTCGTATGCGACGCTCGGCGAGCTGGTGGCTTGGATCATCGGCTGGGATCTCATCATCGAATACGCGATCGGTAACGTGGCGGTAGCACTTTCGTGGGCGAACTACTTCAACACTTTCCTTGAGACGTTCGGCTTCGTGCTGCCGTCGTGGATGACCGTGGACTACGGCACGGCCGCCTCGAAGATGCCCGCTGTCGTGAAGGGCGCGCCCCACATACTGGGACTTCCAATCGTCTTCAACTTTTGGGCGGTTGTGATCGTTACGCTCATCACGATCCTTCTTGTGTGGGGAATCCGCGAGTCAGCGCGCTTCAACTTCATCATGGTGGCGCTAAAGCTGGTCGTGCTGACGTTCTTCATCATCGTCTGTGTACCTGCGGTCAAACCCGCGCATTGGCATCCGTTCATGCCGAACGGACTGACCGGCGTTTTCAGCGGCGCAGCGATCATCTTCTTCGCCTACATCGGGTTCGACGCTGTATCAACTACGGCGGAGGAGGCAAGGAATCCGAAGCGGGATATGCCGATCGGCATCATCGGCTCGCTCGTAGTCTGCACGATTTTCTACATCATCATCGCGGCGGTTTTTACCGGCGTGATTCCGTACGACGTGCTCGTGAAAAAGCTGTCTACCGAGCAGGCCGAGCCGCTGGCGATGGCGATGAAATATGCGTCGATGCCGGCATGGACGCTGCGAATCGTGTCGCTAGGCTCTGTCATCGCGCATACGGCAGTCCTGCTGGTTTTCCAACTCGGCCAGCCGCGCATTTTCTTCGCCATGTCGCGTGACGGCCTCCTCCCGAAGTTTATGTCGAAGGTGCATCCGCGCTTCGGGACCCCGCACGTGGCCACGATCGTTACGGGTGTCGCTGTCGGCGTCACTTCGATGTTTACGTCGCTTGAGGACATGGTCGATCTCACGAACATCGGAACGCTTTTCGCGTTCATGCTGGTCTGTCTCGGCATCATGATCCTGCGCATTAAAGATCCTCACCGCGAACGAGGTTTTCGCGTACCGGGAGGCGCGTATTTGCTTCCGCTAATCGGGGCCGTGTCCTGTGTCGCGCTGGCGTATTACCTTCCACCGAAGTCGTGGATGCGTTTCGTTGGCTGGCTAGCCATTGGACTAGTGGTTTACATCTGCTACGGATACCGCCATAGCCGCCTGCGCCGCGGCGGCCCCGGATCGCCAGGCGGGACGGTCACGCACGATTTCAATCCCGAGCAGCAGTTACCGGAGAGGGATGGGGAGTAGGGCGATTTCGAAACGCCGCCTGCTCCTCGGCGCCACGCTCGGCGCGCTGCTCGTTTTCGTGGTCGCGCCGTATTGCATCGGGTGGTTTTCCGTGCCCACGGGCGGCGTCGGCGCGGTGACGATCGCGAAGTATCCGAAGGGATTCGACTATTTCGTGATCATCGCGCTCACGGTGGCCAGCGCGATCGGAGCATGGGCGTTGAGTGCGCGCCACTTTCCGACAACCGACAACCGACAACCGACAACAACGCGCCGCGCGATGTGGATTACGACTGTCATCGTATTCATCACGATGTTGGTCATCCACGACCATCCTTACGCGTTCATGGACATGTTCCATGAAGGCGAGCATCTGGCTCCCGCTTCGGTGCTGCTCGATGGAGGCCGGCCGTATGGCGAGGTCTTTTTTCTTCACGGATTCGCCGCGGATGGCGGACTCGATGCGCTGGTACTCGGCGGCAGGCCGTCCCCGAAGAAGACGCGGCGGGTGCAGACGTTGCTCGATACCGCGGCGCTGGCGATGCTGGTTCCCATCGCGGCGGAGATCATCGCGACCACGGGCGGCCTCGTCGCCGCGGTACTGCTCGCGCTCTGCGCGATTGGCGCCGGAGAAGTGCCGGTCTTTCCATACTTTCGATGGCTGCCGCTGCTGATCGCCGTCTGGGCGCTGCTCGCGTATGCGCGAAGGCGAAGGCCTTTCCTTCTCTACCTCGCCGCCATCGCCTCATCCCTCGGCATTCTCTGGAGCCTCGACGTCGGAATGTGTGCGGTCGCGGCGACGGCGATCGTCATCCTGCTCTACACGCGCCGCGTCACGCTGATCGCGCTCACGGCGATTGCTGCGCCGCTGCTGATTCTTCTGATCACGCGCGCCGATCTGCATCACTTCTTCCGCGACTCATTCGTCATCATTCCGCGATCGATCGACGCGATCTGGTCGCTGCCGGCGAAGCCGCTTCCCTCGCTGTCGCTGCTCGTGCATCCGGTGGCGTTCTGGCAATGGCTGGCGTCTGAGGACGCGCGCTACTACCTGCCGCCGGTCTTCTTCGGATTCCTGCTCGCGCTGGCGGTGCGCAAGCGCGACATGCGCATCGCGATCATCGCCATCTTCTCGATCGTTCTCTTCCGCACCGCTGCCGGCCGTTGCAGCTGGAGCCACACCCGCTACGGCGTCCCGCTCCTCGGCATCGCGATCGTCGCGTTCCTCTTCGAGCCGATGTTGCGGCGTCCGATGAACGCGTGGCGCGCGATCGTCATCGTCATCGCGGCCATCTTCGCCTTCCGCTATGTTGAGATCGCCGACAACGTGAAACTCGGCGCGAAACTGCTGGCCGGATGGCCGGCGCGGCAACGGCACGAAGGACTCGTTCCCTATCCGATGGCGCGCGGCCGCGGGATTTACACCTATCGCGAGAATGCCGCCGACCTGGCCGCGCTCGACGATCTCGCCCGTCGCGCCGGTCCGGGACCGATCTTCGACCTCTCCGGCGAGCGCGCGCTCTACTACTTTCTCGACCGCCGTCCGGCAACACGTTGTCCGGACATCTCCATGCTCTCCAATCCGGAACTGAGCGCCGACGCATTGCGCGAGTTGAACGCGCATCCGCCTGTTTTCGTCGTCCTCGAGGGGACGAAAATCCTCGGCTCCCTCGACGGCATCGCCAACCGCGACCGTGTCCCGCCGATCGCGGCGTGGATCGATGCACACTATCCGGTTCGCGTACGCGCCGGCCAATTTGTGGTCGCGTTCGCGAGATAGCTGCTTATCATGTTCGAGTGTCCGCCCCGGCCCTCCGAATCCTCCGTTTCCCTTTCCACATCGCGGCGAGCTACGCCGGAATCCTCTGCCGGCTGATCCCGCGTAAGCGCCGGTTCGATGCAGCGAGGACGGCCGCCTCTGCGCTTACACCATTCCTTCGGTTGCCTGGTGTATTTCGCTTGCGAAGCGCGCAGATGATGGAGACACCCGCCGAGGTGGCGTTGCAGATGGTGCTGCGCACACTGGACCGCGTCGGAACCGAGTACGACCCGATCGTCCGCGTTCACGGCGCGGAACCGTTCGCCACCGCGCGTGAAGCAGGCCGCGGATTGCTCATGATCGGGCCGCATGCAGCACTGAGCAAACTCGTGGTCCGCTACCTCTGCGATCAGGAGTACTCGCCGATCATCGTCGTGGCCGACTCCATGCGATTTGGAGGCATGCGGCGGCCTCCGCGACAGATCGTCATCTCCCCGAACTTCCTGGTGCGTGTCAGGACTGAGCTTCGCGCCGGATCGATCGTCGGCGCCATGGCCGATCATGAGCCCGATTCGTCGCGCCGTACATTCGAAGTGCAAACTCCGGCCGGGACGGTCCTTCTCTCCGACGGCCTGATTCGCATCGCCAGGAAATGCGACTCCGCGATTCTCTTCATCGCCAGTGCGCTCGGCGATGACGGCGTCGTACACATCTACCTCGAACCTCCGTCGCCCGCCTCGCAATCGGTCGAAGAAATCGCGAACGACTTCGCCTCCTTCGTGCACTCGCACGTTGAACGCGTGCAGCAGGCGATTCAGGATGAGAGGGCGCCGGCCGCCGACTGTTCGCTTCCGAACACCTCGGCCTGAAATCGGACAAGATCGCGCGCTGTCATCGAGCGTAACTCCTTTGTTTTCAGTGATCGTGACGTGGCATCGCGCTCGCCTAGGTAGCGGTCCAGCATGGATCGCGAAATCGCACAATCCGTTCGGACGAAACGCGTTACACGCCGCTTGATCGCTGCCGCAGTCGGCGTCGCGGCGCTCATCTTCTGCGTTGCGGCGACGGTGAGTTGGCTGCGTCCGTCGGTGCGCCGTTCCGACCTGCAGATCGCCCGCGTCGAGCGAGGAGCGGTCGACGCCACGATTCAAGCTTCCGGCACTGTCGTGCCCGAGGTTGAGACGGTCATCTCCAGTCCCGTCGAAGCGCGCGCGTTGCGAATTCAGCATCGCGCGGGCGACCAGCTCCACGCCGGTGACGCGATTCTCACGCTCGATACCTCGGCCACGAAACTCGATCTCGACAAGTTGAACGATACCGTGGCGCAGAAGGAGAGCGCGCTGGCGCAGGCGCGGCTGAAAGCGGAGGAAGAGATCGCGGCCGCAGGCGCGGCGCTGGAGCAGAAACAGCTCGACTCCGACATCCTCAAACTCAAGGCCGCGCAGAACACGCGGATGCACGCCGAGGGCTTGGTGTCGGCGCAGGACGAGCTCGTGGCGGTAACGGCGAAAAAGAAGAGCGACATTGAGATCGCGCAGCTTCGCGACGGCATGAGCCGCACCAAAAGGACCGCCGACGCGCAGATCGCGGCCGCGGCACTGGAACTGCGGACCGCGCAGAAAGAGCGCGATCAATCGGAGCGCCAGCTCAACCTGGCGATGGCGCGCACCGATCAGGATGGCGTGCTGACGTGGGTGCTGCCGGAAGTTGGAACGACTGTCCGCAAAGGCGACGTCCTGGCGCGCGTTGCGGACCTTTCCGCGTATCGCGTCGTGGCAACGATCTCCGACGTGCACGCGTCGAAGCTCGCCGCCGGCATGCGCGCACACGTGAAGCTCGACGACACGACCACGATCGACGGCACTATCTCCAGCATCGATCCGCGCATCGAAAACGGCATCGCCAGGTTTTACGTGACGCTCGATCAACGCGCGCATCCGAAGCTTCGCAACAACCTTCGCGTCGACGTCCTCCCCATCCTCGGCAGTCACGGCAATGTGTTGCGCGTGCGCCGCGGCGCGCTGGGGCAGGGCGAGCGCGAAGAGGTGTTCGTGGTGCGCGGAAACATGCTCGTGCGCACGCCCGTGCGCTGGGGCTTGGCCGGCGATGAACTGATTCAACCGATCGATGGCCTCCGCGAAGGCGACGAGGTCGTCATTTCGAACATGAGCGAATACCAGGGGCTGAAGGAATTGAGACTGAAGTGAACGTAGACGTGAGTTGTCGGTTGTCTGTTCTCGGTTCGACCACCGACAACAGACATCAGACAACCGACAACGCGACGACGACACCCAGGAGGAAACAAATGATCACCCTCAACAACATCGACAAGGTTTACCGGACGGAGCGCGTCGAGACGCTCGCGTTGCAGAACATCAACCTCGACATCGCGGACGGCGAGTTCGTTTCGATCATGGGGCCGTCGGGCTGCGGGAAGTCGACGCTGCTGAACCTGATCGGCCTGCTCGACAAGCCGACGAACGGCAAGCTGCTGCTCGACGGGATGCACATCAACGGCGCCGGCGACCGCTCGCTGGCGAAGATGCGCAACGAGAAGCTCGGTTTCGTTTTTCAAAGCTTCCATCTCGTGCCCGATCTGACGGTGCTCGACAACGTGGAGATTCCGCTGCTGTATCGCAAGATCGCGGCGGGAGAGCGGAAGAAGCTGGCGCTCGCGGCGCTCGATCGTGTCGGACTGTCGTCGCGCGTCCATCATTTTCCGACACAGCTTTCGGGCGGGCAGCAGCAGCGCGTGGCCATTGCGCGTGCCATCGTCGGAAAGCCGCGGATCGTGCTCGCCGACGAGCCGACCGGCAATCTCGACTCCGCTATGGGCGACGAGATCATGGGCATCCTCCAGGAGCTGAACGGGAAGGACGGCACGACGGTGGTGATGGTTACGCACGACGACCGTTTCGCGCAGCAGACCGGACGCACGATCCGTTTGTTCGACGGAAGGCAGGTCGCGTGACGCGCGAATGCGCGTCAGGCGATCCTGAGCCGCGAAGCAGGCGAAGGATCTCCGGCCGATAGCCCTCGGTTTCAGCCGGGGATTCCTCGCCGTCCTCGACCCCTCCGGGGTGTCGGCGGCTCGGAATGACAGGAAAGGACAATCATGAACATCGCCAACCTCAAACTCGCAGTGCGCGTGCTGGCGCGCCGCAAAGTTTTCACCGCCATCTCTCTCGTCGGCATCACGCTCACGCTGGTCGTGCTGATGGTGGCCACGGCAATCCTCGACAACATCTTCGCGGCGGGCAAACCGGAGTCGAATCTCGACCGCATGCTCTTCGTCACCGTCGTCGGGCGGTACAGCAAGGACATGAGCCAGACCAGCCAGCCAGGCTATGGATTTCTGCAGAAGACGATCCGCGATCTTCCTGGCGCGGAGCGGTACGCGTACTTCACCCAGTTGCAGACGGCGGTCATCTACTCCGGGACCCAGCGGATCGAAACGCAGATGAAGCGCGTCATGCCGTCGTATTGGCAGATCCTCGATTTCCACTTCATCGAAGGGGCGCCGTTCACGGCCGCTGATGATGCCGCTGACCGGCCCGTGGCGGTAATCACCGACGTGCTTCGCGACAAAGTTCTCGGTTCCGGCCCCGCGGTTGGGCGCAGCATCAACCTCGGTGGGCAGACCTATCGGATCGCCGGCGTCGTCTCGCGCGTTCCCATCACGCGCATCTCCGCGTATGCCGAGGTGTGGATACCGATCGGTGCGGTCACGGCGGAGCTGCAGAGCGCCACGATCGGCGAATACAACGGAATCGTGCTCGCGCGCAGCCGCCGCGATTTCCCGGCGCTGAAGCGCGAGTTCAACACGCGCGTGGCGAACTACAACCCTGCTGACAATCGGCCCGGCACCGAGACGCGATCCGGCCTCGACACCGCCTTTGAGGCGCTGGCCCGTCCGATGCTCAACAATCCCGCGAATATGGACGCGGCGCTGGTGCTGCGGACGATCTTCGTGAGCCTCGCGATCATCTTCATGACGCTGCCGGCGCTGAACCTGGTCACGCTCAACCTCAGCCGGATTCTCGAGCGCGCGCCGGAGATTGGCGTCCGCAAAGCGTTCGGCGCGCCGAAGCGCACGCTGATCGCGCAGTTCGTAACCGAGAACGTGATCCTCACGCTGATCGGCGGCGCGCTCGGATTCGTCTTTACGATCATCGCGCTGGCCGCGCTCAACCACACGTCGTTTATCCCCGAGGCGCAGTTCAACGTGAATGCGCGCGTCTTCGGCTACGGCATGCTCATCGCCATTTTCTTCGGCGTCTTCTCCGGCTTCTATCCCGCCTGGAAAATGGCGCGGCTCAACCCTGTCAACGCTCTGCGCGGAGGTGCGCTGTGATTCGTCACCTGCTCAAGCTCGTATGGCGCCGCAAGCGCGCCAACGCGCTGCTGATCGTCGAGATCTTCTTCTCGTTCCTCGTTTTCTTCGCCGTCGTGACGTTCGGGACCTCGGCGATCCTGCGCTACAACAAGCCTCTGAATTTCGACTGGCACGATGTGCTCGTTCTCAACGTGTCGATTCCGTCCGAGCGCGGTCTGCCGCCCGGCGAACGCCATGGCGACAACACCGCCGACGTCGCAGCGCTCGATCGCCTGATCAAGGAGATCGCGGCCATGCCGCAGGTCGTGGCCATCGGCGGTTCGCACACACCTCCATATTCGCTCTCGACCATGGAAGGCGTATGGCGAATGCACGGGAAGCGCGTGCGCATGACGATGGACGACGTCACGGACGGTTATCCGAAAGCGATGAGCATCCCGATTCTCCGCGGGCGCTGGTTCAAACCGGAGGATGACGCGTTGAGCTATACGCCCGTGGTCGTCGACGCCGATCTCGCCAAAGCGCTTTTCGGCGACGAAGAACCGCTCGGAAAGAAATTCGACGAAGAAGGGGAACATGAGCAGCGGGTGATTGGAATCATGCCGGCGTTCCGCAAGAATGGCGAGTTCACCAGCGAACATATCAACATGGTGTTCCGCCGCCTGTCACTCGCCGAGAAGAACGTCCGAGTGCCGGGGAGCTTGCTCATCCGCGTCCGGCCGGGCACGCCCGCGGCGTTCGAGGAAGCGATCAGCCGCCGCACGCACGAGATTTTTCCGAACTACGAGCAGCGCGTGCGGCGGATGGAAGCGATGCGCACGTTCGCCCTGCGGATCTACCTGACGCCGGTGGCGGTGGGAAGCGTGATCGCGGCGTTTTTGATCACGATGGTCGCGCTGGGACTTTCCGGAGTGCTGTGGCAGAACGTCACGCGCCGCACGCGCGAGATCGGCCTGCGTCGCGCCCTCGGCGCAACCGGCAACGAAGTCAATCGCCAGATACTGGGCGAGGTGGCGCTGTTGGCAACGCTCGCGCTCATCATCGGCGTCATCGTCGTGGCGCAACTGCCGCTCCTCGGCATCTTCACTCTGGTCAGTCCGGCGTCGTTCACGATCGGCCTGATCGGCGCGCTTGCGACCATCTACGGCCTCACGCTACTGTGCGGCCTGTATCCGAGCTGGCTCGCCGGCCGCGTCCAACCTGCCCAGGCGCTGCATTACGAATGATCCTCATCGTCGACGACGACCCTTCCATCACTGCTTCGCTGGCGCTCCTGCTGAAGCAGCACGGTCATCGATCGTCGTCCGCGCATTCGATTGACGAGGCGCTCGGAGTGATCCGCTCCGAGCGCCCTTCGCTCGTCATCCAGGACATGAATTTCTCGCGCCGCACGACGGGTGAGGAAGGACTGGCGCTGCTGTCGTCGATCCGCGCCGAGCAGCCGGACGTTCCGGTGATCCTGATGACGGCGTGGGGCTCGATCGATCTGGCCGTTGAAGGGATGAAGCGCGGTGCGGCGGATTTCATCACCAAGCCGTGGTCGAACACGCTCCTCGTGCAATCCGTGGAGACGGCGCTGAAGCTCGCGGAAACGCGCGACGTCGCTGCCGAAGCGCCCAGCCGCGCGGAGCTCGATGCGAAGTTCGATTTCGGCAAGATCATCGGAAGCGATCCGAAGATGCTGCGCGTGCTCGAACTGATCGGCCGCGTCGCGCCCACCGAGGCCTCGGTGCTGATCATGGGAGAGAGCGGCACGGGGAAGGAGCTCGTCGCGGAAGCGATCCACGCCAACAGCCGCCGCCGCGGGCATCCTTTCGTCAAAGTCAACCTCGGCGGGATCTCGTCGCCCCTGTTCGAAAGCGAGATGTTCGGCCACGTCCGCGGCGCGTTCACCGACGCTCGTCAGGATCGCAAAGGGCGCTTCGAAGTCGCCGATGGCGGAACGATTTTTCTCGACGAGATCGGCGAAGTCGACCAATCGTCGCAAGTGAAGCTGCTCCGCGTGCTTCAGGACCGGACCTACGAAGTCCTCGGATCCAGCCGTTCGCGCACTGTCGATGTCCGCGTGGTCTCAGCGACGAATCGCGCACTGCATGACTTGGTCGGACGCGGCGAATTTCGCGAGGATCTGCTCTATCGCCTGAACCTGATCACGATTCAGCTTCCGCCGCTCCGCGAGCGGCGCGCGGACATCCCACGCCTCGCGTCGGCATTCCTGGCGATGGCCGCGCAGATCTACCACCGCGACGTCGAAGTGATCGCGCCGCGGGCGATGGAATGGCTGAAGACGCAGAACTGGCCGGGCAACATCCGCCAGCTCCGGCAGACCATCGAGCGCGCCGTGGTCATGGGCGATTCGAACGAACTGACGCTCGACGATTTCATCGCCGTCCGCGATCTCGAGTCGCGCGAGCGCCGCGACGCGTCGCTCCCCGACGCCGGCACGATGACCCTCGACGAGATCGAGCGCGGCATGATCGTGAAGTGCCTGCAGCACTACGACGGCAACCTCTCGCGCGTAGCCGAGGCGCTGGGGCTGAGTCGCGCCGCGCTGTATCGGAGGCTGGAGAAGTATGGGATCGAGGCCTAAGAGCGGGCGCACTGTCATCCTGAGCCGGCCGCACCCCGGCGGGGTAGAGCGCGGCGAAGGATCCCCGGCTGAAACCGCGGGAGGACGGGCGGCGGTGCGCGGCGAAGCATCCCCGGCTGAAACCGCGGGAGGACGGGCGGCGGTGCGCGGCGAAGCATCCCCGGCTGAAACCGCGGGAGGACGGGCGGCGGTGCG
>DATART010000281.1:0-5763 GCA_036264035.1 Thermoanaerobaculia bacterium
TGGTTCTCCTGGCTCAGCCACGACGACCGCTACCTGCCCGAAAAGATCTCCACGCAGCTCGCGTTTCTCGATCGCAACCCCGAGGCGCGCATCGTCGGCTGCAACTTCGAGCTTATCGACGAGCACGGCCACGTCACCAGCGAGTTTCGCGAGCATCTGAGCGTCGTCCGCACGGGCCGCGAGGTCTTGAGCTCGTGGATCTACGGCTGCGGATTGATGATCGACCGCGCCGCGCTCATCGACGCTGGCCTCTTCAACGAATCGAATCGCACCACGCAGGACCTTGAGATGTGGCTCCGCCTCGCCGAGCGCGATCCAATCCATCTCATCCCCGACGTCCTCGCGCAGTTTCGCCAGCATTCCGAAGCGGGAAGCCAGACCGAAACGCGCTACCAGCGCGACAAGGACGAGCTCTTCGCCCGCATTCTCGATCGCTACGACGCCGCCTACTTTGATCCCCCCGCGACGACGCCGCGCCTCCGCGCGGATCTCTACTGGTTCCTCGCGACCAACGCCATGTCGCGCCAATCATGGGGTGGTGCAACACTCGCAGTTGCGCGCGCGTGGCGCGAATGGCCGTCGCCGCGCAACCCCGCATTCAAAGCGCGCATCGTTGGACCGCGCATGACCGTTCGATGGTGGGCGCTGCTTCGGTTTTTCATCCAGACGCCGCGCCGCATCGCGCGGCGGTTACTGCCGGAGGCAATCATCGAAAGGTTGCGGTAAACATTTTTCACGCGGAGACGCGGTGCTCGCGGAGATGCTCCGCGCCCTCCGCGCCTCCGCGTGAAAAACGTTACCCCGCGCTCTTCGTCCACTCCAGAATCGGCGCGATCTTCCCCTGCCGCTGATCGCGCGCGGCCACGCTACCCTCCTCGGTCACCGTGAAGGTCAGCACGTTCTCGCGGAGGATGTCGTACGACCCGTACGGCTCCGTGATTGTCACGAAGTAGCGGCCCGGCATCAGGAAGTCCGCGGGGATGCGGCAGCGGAAGCGTTGCGGTCCGCGTTCCCAGTCGTGATTCAACTGGCCGGACGGATCGGCGCTCGTCGACGTCAGCAGAACCTCGCCGCCGTCGTTCAGAAGGCGCATCTCGATGCGGCCGGCCGGGAACTTGTCGTGGATGGCGATGTCGAAGAAGACATCGATCGGCGCGTTCGCGGGGAAGCCGTCGCCGCTGGCCGGGTCGGCGCTCGCTACCGAAACCGACCGGTACTCGAACGCGCTCAGAATCCCATGGCGCGGCGTCCAGACGAAATCGTTCTCGACCCCCTCGGACAAATACTTGCGGATGATCTCCTGCGCATCGCCTGCCGCCTTCACGTGCCCGTCCGCGAGCCAGATCACCTTCTGGCACAGCGACGACACCGTAGCCATGTTGTGGCTGACGACGATCACCGTCCGTCCCTCGGAACGGATGTCGCGCATCTTGCCGAGGCACTTCTGCTGGAACGCCGAGTCGCCGACGGCCAGCACTTCATCGACGATCAGGATGTCGGGCTCGAGATGCGCCGCCACGGCAAACGCCAGCCGCACGTACATCCCCGAGGAGTAGCGTTTGACCGGCGTGTCGAGGAACTTCGAGATCTCTGCGAATTGGACGATCTCGTCGAACTTGCGCCGGATCTCGTTGCGCGACATGCCGAGGATCGCGCCATTGAGGAAGACGTTGTCGCGGCCGCTCAACTCCGGATGGAATCCGATGCCGACTTCGAGCAAACTTGATACGCGTCCAAACAGATCGATCCGTCCCTCGGTCGGTTCGGTGATGCGGCTGAGGATTTTCAGCAGCGTCGATTTCCCCGCGCCGTTCTTTCCGATCAGCCCGACAACCTCGGCCTCGCCGATCGAAAACGAGACGTCTTTCAGCGCCCAGAACGGCTCGCGCGCCGGCAGTTCCTCGCGCTTGCGGAAAACCGCCTTCGCCGTCTCGACGAGCCGCTCGCGCAGAAGCGTGTACGCCGTCCCCTGCTCGCCGAGGCGATAGGTCTTGCCGATGCCTTGTCCGATGACCGCGTCGTTCATCACATCACGTCCGCGAAAATCCGCTCGGTCACTTTGAAATAATAAAGCCCGACCACCAGCAGCACGATCGACGTCGCCGTCCCCGCGATGATGCCCGGCAGGTAAAGCGGCGTTGTCCCGAGCAGCGACCAGCGGAAACCGTCGATCACTGCCGTCATCGGATTGAGCGAGAAGAGGAAGCGCCACTTCGGCGACACCGACGACGTGCTGTACGCCACCGGCGAAACATATAGCCCGAACTGCGTGATGAACGGGATGAGGTGCCGCATGTCGCGATAGCGCACGTACAGCGCCGCCGTGAAAAGCCCGAGCCCGATCGTGAAAACGATGCACAACAGAAAAAACAGCGGCAGCGCCCACGCATGCACCGAAACAGGCGTGCGATACCCGATCATGATGACGAGGAGGATCACGAACGAGACGAGAAAATCGACGATCCCCACCGCCACCGACGCCAGCGGCAGGATCAGTCGTGGAAAGTAGATCTTCGTAATCATGTAGCCGTTCCCGACCACGGACCCGGCCGTCTCCGCGAACGCCGTGGCGAAGAACTGCCACGGCAGCAGCGCCGTGAACGTGAACACCGCATACGGCACCCCATCCGACGGCAGCTTCGCGATCCGCCCGAAGACGACCGTGAAGATGACCATCGTCAAAAACGGCCGGATGAACGCCCACAGAACGCCGATGCTGGTCTGCTTGTAGCGAACCACGATGTCGCGCCAGGCCAGGTACCCGAGGAGCTCGCGGTAGTCCCAGACCTCCCCAAGATCGAGTTGCGCGAGTCCGCGCCGCGGCTTGATGACGGTGTGCAAGCGGATCGGCAGTTTACCGCGGGTGATTGCACCTCAGAACGGCGTTGAGGAGAGAATCGCATCGATCTAGTTGCCCCATCGGATCGATGTAGTTGGCCCATCGGATCGATGTAGTTGCCCCATCGGATCGATCTAGTTGCCTCATCGCATCGATCTAGTTGCACCATCGCATCGATGTAGTAGCCCGATCGCATCGTGGGTAGGCCCATCGCATCCATCGTTAAAAAAATTTTTGAGTGCCTTGTTAACGGATCTGCCCGTCACGCGTCTAATGACAAGCCATGAGAGAAACTGCCACCAGGCCGACCTCGGATTCGAACGCGAAACAATCGCGGCGGTCCGAGGTGCGCACGTGCGCCGCGAGTCGGGCACGGCGGCGTTCCTGGCAGCGTCCCTTCCAAAGGACGCGTCGGTCCGTTAACCACTCGTTGCGCCTGATCGAGAAGTCCGGCCGCGTCATCGACGCCGCGGAGCGATTTGCGGCCCGCCGTCCGCTTCGCGCGGCTCGCAGATACCGGCGCGTGTCGGAGTGGCTCGAGGAGGCGGCGAAACAGTTGTCGTCTGCTGTTCACGCTCTGAGCGTAACGGCGGAGAAGATCGCCCTTTCACCTGCACAGGCGTCGGATGCGCAGCCGCTGCGCGAAGTAGCCGCCCGTTGGGAGGGCGCGGTCGGAAAGCTGGGCGCCCTCTCTGCCCGGCTCGACGATACGTTTGACCTGATCATCAACGCCATCGAGACGGGAACCACGCTCGATTTCTCCGAGCTTTTCAGGAATCCGATCGTCCCGGCCCGAAGCGTCATACGGCTTCGCCCTCTTCCGCCACGCCGTCTGTCCTGTAACTCCGCCCGCATTCGCGTCATCCATAGTCGTCGGCGCCGCTCTCCCCGTCTGACCTTTGCCGGCGTTGCACGACGGATTTTCAGAGGCCGTGCTCCTCCGCTCTCCTCAACCTGCCCGCTCTGATCCACTGCAAGTTGACCGAGAAAATTAAGGAGGACATTGTGTCCATTGAGAGAGTAGTACCCGATACCAATCCACAAACATCCCATACCGCTACCGTGCAGGCGCGGATCGACGAGATCCGCGCCATGCGGCAGAAGATCCCGAATTTCACCATCCCGGAGTCCAAACGTGCCAAGCAGCAGATTGCCAGCGTTTCCTCGCTTCCGCCGGCGTTCATCGAACGCGCGGCCGTAGCGATCACCAACAGCGCCAGTCTGGTTCGCGCAGGCGGCACGGACCCGGAACGGATTCGCGATCTGATGAGCTACTCGGACGCCTACGCGGCGCTCGCGGATGAGCTGGAGGCGATGGCGAGCTTCGTCCGTCACAGCGTGGCCACGGCGAGGAACGAGGCGGGAACGGAGGCGCTGACGACGTACGCTGCCGCCCAGCGCCTGGCCAAACGTCCCGCGACGGCCGATCTCGCTCCGTATGTCGCGGACATGCGCGCCGCCCTCGGCAAGCGCGTGCGGAAGGGCAAAGCGCAGCCGGCACCGTCGCCGGCGACGCCCGTTCCCGCTCCGCCGCCAGTGACGACGCAGCCACCGAAGCCGTAGTCGCCGCCGTGCAGTAAGCAGTAAGCCCCGCGCGGGCGCGTCCGAAGGCGCGCCCGCGCATTTGGTTTTTGGCGGGGCAGAACGCGCCTGATGATCGAGGTTAACCGGCCTCGTTGCAGCGCCTACCATCGGCGGCATCCCGAATTACGGCGTTCTGGATCAACGGCTTCGTCGAAGGATCGGAGGCCTCATGTTTCGCAAGGCCAGCCTCACGTTCGTCATCCTTTTGCTTCTTTCCTCATCCATCGCCGCGGCAAGGGCAAAAAAAGCGTCCGGAAAAAAGGTGAAGACGGCGTCCGCCAACGCGCTGAAAGCTTTCGGCTCCTGCAGAAAGCGGCCAATTCCGCTTTGCCCGAGTACACCGAACGGACATGAGCTGCAGAAACCGCCCGAGATTACGGCGAATGCCAATCACATCCTTTCGACGACGCTGGCGGTCTACCCGGCGACCAAGACGGTGCCGGTCCTTTCCGCACCGTTCGGCAAGACGGAGCCGTGGACGTGCGTCGAACAGAATTTTCCGCTGCAGCTGTTCAAGAATCCTGTGACCGGAACGGTCCGCTATCCCGGTCCGACGTTCCGTCGATCCGCTCATGGCCGGACAGGAGCTGGCCATTCCGTACCGCGTCTTCGAGCGATCACAAATCAGGGAACACATCCGAACCGTGGGCGCAAGAACGCGCCGAGAGTCAAACGCATCAGACGAAGGCCGTTCTCGCTTCCCTCGGCGACAATGCTCCGGCCCTCATGACTGTCTACGTCTGCAAGCCGGGCGTCGATCCGGGTTGCGACATGTCGGCATCGCGCTTTCCGACTCCCGAGGAGTTTCCGCCGCAGGGAACCTCGGTCATCCGGCAGGAGTTCCTCGACTACACGGGAGCATTCGTCCTTCACTGCCATTTCCTCGGCCACGAAGACCGCGGAATGATGCTGACCGTCCAGACGGTCTGCCCGAATAACCTCGCAAAGTACAGCGCAACGTCGCTGACGCAGCCAGAGTGCACATTCGGCCAGTTCGTCCCCGCGCTTCCCGATTGTTCGAAGATGCCCGCGAAGATGCACGGCATGCCGAAGTCGAAGAAGCAGTGAGCGGAGGGTCGAGCGTGCGCGCCGCCAGCTCAGTGAGTCGCTGCGTCGAGTCGCGCGACCAGGCCGTTAGCATGTCGCGCCGTCTCCTCATCGCCTTCCGTTGCAGCTCGCTGCGCAACTAGATCGAGATAACGCCTGCACTCGTCGACGAGTTCGCCCCGAGAGATCAGCGCTTCGACCAGATAGAAGTCGAACGATGGCGCCGGCTGATTCGCGATGAGCTCGGGCCGCGTCATCGACCTGAACGCTGCAACCCCGTCGTCATCGTGACC
>DATART010000339.1:0-11032 GCA_036264035.1 Thermoanaerobaculia bacterium
TGGTATTACCGGTCATGAGCGTCTGCCAATACGCCTCCGGAGCGATCGGCTTCGGCCACGGCGCGGGAAACGGCGTTTGCGCGAAGAGCGGGAACGCGGCAAACAACGCGATCAGGACGAATGTTGATTTGCGCATGGATGGACCTCCCGCGCAATTCTAGCGTCTTGTGATGACGAGATCGCTGATATCTACCGGCCGCTGGATGGCGTCGACGATCGTGGCGGCGACGTCGGCGGGATCCATGAAACCAAGCCGCGGCTCCGGCCAGAACGGCGTATTCATTCCTCCCGGCGCCACGGCGATGATCCTGGCTCTCGTCCCCTTGGCCTCCGCTTTCAGCGCTTCGCCGTAGCCGCGCGCTCCCCACTTCGCGGCGCAGTAGACGGTCTCATTGGCTTTTCCGATGAGTGCCGCCGTGGAGAGAACGTTGACGATCGTGCCGCCGTGCTCTTTGAATCGCGGGAAGAGCAGCTCGCAGAAATTGATCGTGGCGACGAGGTTCGAATTGACGATCGCGGCGATTGCATCCTCGTCGTACGAACCGGCCGGTCCGAAAATGCCGGTGCCGGCGCAATTGATCAGCAGATCGATCGTGCCGAGTCGCTCGGCGGCTTCGATCGCGCGAACGGCGATGTCGCGTTTCGACGCATCGCCGGAGATGCCGGCCGTTGCGCGCCGCGACACGCCGACCACCTGAGTCCCCCGGCTTCGCAGGAGCTCGGCGATCGACAGCCCCAATCCGCTCGATGCGCCGGTGACGATCGCAACCATGCGCGGAGTTTAGGCTCAATTCCAGTCGAGCCAGCGGTCGTCGAGCAGCTTCCGTTCGCCACGCCCGTCGATGATCTCGACCTGCACGTCGGTGACTGGCGGGATGTTCTTGGGCCGTGACGCGAACTCGCGGGAAAACGACGGCATCCTGGTGGCGTCGTACCAGCGATAGAAGCGGCTCGTCTGCGGATCGGCCTTCAATGTCGCCGGCAGCCGGAGCCGGCCGTTGTTGAAGAGCAGGTTGACCTCGCGAATGCCGAACGGCGACAACGCGATGCCGGAGAACGTCGCCGCGCCTTTCAGCGATTTAGTTTGCGGGATGACGAGCGCGCCGAATGTCTCTTCGTTGTACGTGGAATGACCGCTGAGCATGGAGCGTAGTTCGGGGTCATCGACTGGCACGCCGACGCGGAAGAGCCAATCGCCGTTGACCCCTTCGTCGAAACGCTTCATGAAACCGAGCCGGCCGGCGTCGACCATGCGGCCAAGCCATTTGCGGCCGCCTGCGTCGAGCCAATCGGCGCGAATGATGACGTGCGTGACGCCGATGCGCGCCAGCTCGGGCACCAGATCGTCCGACCACGCCTCGGCCAATTGCACGATACGTGAATACTCCGGCGGCTCGAAACCGGAGATGCCGTTCACGAGCGGCCGATGATGCGCGGTAGCGTGCAGCATCACCTCGTATTCGGTGTTGTGGTCGATCGGAAGTTCGATCATCGCATGCGGCTTCGCGCTCTTCGCCCAACGGTCGACCGGCCGGACTTCGGTCGGCGCCATGTACCAGCGAATCGGGTTGCGCAGCTCGACGAGGAACGCGATCGCGACGATTGCGCCCGTCCATTTCGCACGCCGTGTGATCAGTGCAACGGCGATCGCGATGAGGATCGCCAGTCCGACGTGCGTGATGAGCGCCCATCGCGCCGGAACGCGCACCGCGCGAAATCCGGGGACGTAGTTGAACAGGAATCGATAGAACGGCGTCCGCAGGCCGAGCGAGCCGATGAAGCCGAGGAGTATCCAGGACCAGGCCAGACCGAGCGGCTTCCAGTCGCGCGAGGCGAAGGCGACGAGCGCAAGACACAGTGCAAGCGCGCCGGGGAAGAGCCAGCGTTCCGGATCGACGGCCGCGTCGTTGCGCGCGGGGTACGGACGCCACGCGAAGTTGTTGAGCAGCCAATCGCCGGGCACCGCGGAGAAACTCATCGTCTCGTTCCAAGAGCGCTCCATCTCGTACAGCTTCGACGCGGCGTGATACGGATAGAGAAACGGCGCGATGAGGAGCAGCGCGATGCCGCCGGCGATCGCAATCCGCCGCAGCGGCGGCCGGAGGATGGCGATCGTCATCGCGATCGCGATCGTTCCGAAGAGAAAGAAGTGCACGTTCGACAGCCCGTTCCATAGGAACGCGGCGCCGAAACCGATCGCGTGCCGCCAGTCCGGCATTCGTGCGTAACGAATCAGCGCGAACAGAAGGATCGGCAGCGTTCCGGCCCACACGTACTGCACGTGCGGTGCGTGCGTGAAGCGATACGGCAGGAAGGCGTAGAAGATCCCAGCAGCGATTCCTCCCCAGAAACTCGCGGTGATTTCAAACGCAAGCAGATACGCGCCGAACCCGCACAGCGTGTAGCCGAGGAGCATGGCCACGTTGTAGGCGGTCAGCGGAGTCGCGCCGAGAGCACGCAATGGAAAAAGGACGACCGCGATGCCGTACAGATTCTCGCTGAATGCCAGCGCGTACTTCGCCGGATAAAAAATGTTTGCGTGAAACAGCTTCCCCGGCTGATGAAACGTGGCGTGCCAGTCCCAGTCGAGAATCCAGGTGTTGATGTACGGATCGCCCGGAAAGGAGACGGCCCGATTGACATTCGGCGTCAGCGGCCACGTCATGAAGACAGTGAGCGCCGCGAAGAGGATGAACGCGGCGATGCGATTCTTCGACGTCACGAAGGGGATGATAGCGGCCTCGGGCGCGACCGTCGCCCGAGGCCGAGGGCTTATCAGGGATACATGTCAGTGCCGTTCGCGTCGAGCGTCCCTATCGTTAGATGTCGCATCGGATGTTGGGGCTCGAATTCGATGCGCAGCATGGTCACGCTCCGCTCTCCCGGCTTGACGAGCACCTCGGCGAAATACAACGTACCGATACCGGGTACTTCCAAGGTCTGATCGCCGTTGGCAATCAAATTGGCCGAAAGCGCCAGCGCGTCGTCATCGCGACCGCGGAAGCCAGCGAAGGTCCTCATCCGGTTCAATCGTGCTGCATCCGGCACGACAAAAATCCGGCGACCGTCGACGACGACGTTCTTGAATCGAAGATTGTCGAACGTGATCTCCGCCTCCGCCGCTCCTCGATTCTGACGGCCGTTGACGCGGGCGCTGATCTCATCGATGTGGATGCGCCCGAGGATGTCGATGTTGCGAAGGGTGATCGTCGCAGTCGTCACTGCTACGCGGCCATCGTCGATGCCGCGTACGGACGATACAGCCTGATCGAAGCGAATTCCGTTCGCGTCGTAATGTTCGATCGATGCGTTCCCGTCGCCACCCGCCGGAGCCAGCGCCACGGCTCCAGCCGAGGGCACGTCGCCGCCGATGGCGATCACTTGCGCATGAAACTGGTGATGTACAGCCAGAACAGGAACAGCGAATAGAGCGAGCGCGATGAAAACCATTCGAGATCTCATGACTCTCCTTGAGTAGTAAGACGCGGGGCGTAATTGCCGAGCGCCGGGAACTCGCCTATGAGCCGGAGTAGAGAACGAACGGCGCCCAATACCTCGGCTGCCGGAAAGCGGAGCCACCACGAATGAGCTTGAGCTTAGCATTGCGAAGCGCGGTCGCGGGATCCTGGCCGGCGCGGATGCCGGCGTAGAGAGTGTCCATGAGCTCCGGCGTTGCATTGTCATCCACTTCCCACAATGCGGCGATGACCTGATGCGCGCCGGCATGAAGAAATGCCCAAGCCAGACCGACGAGGCCCTCGCCGGTGTACGCACGCGTACCGGCACCGTGGCAACTGGAGATCGTCACCAGACGGGCTTTGAGTTTCTGTTTGATGATGTCGCGCGCGTACAGCTTGTAGGAATCACCGTCGCGCGCCAGGATCACGGCGGAGTCCAGTGGGCGTTGGCGGGTGGCCATACCATGCGCAACGAAATGAATGTAACCGCGCAGATCGGGCCTGGCGCTCTCGTATGCACTCGGCGTTGCTTGTGTCCCCTTCAACGTCGTGCACGCAGCCCCAAAATGTTTCTGTACGAGATTCATTTCTTCCGCGGCTTTCAAGAGGCGCGGGAACGCCGCACTGGCGGCAGGCGCGTCGCCGACGAGAAGCATTGAAGCAGGAAGTGAACTGATCTTTGCTCGATTCAGTAACTCGAGAGAGCCGGCCGTTTCGATCGTTACACTGTCAATCCAGTAGCGGCGGGTCGCTGGATTGACGAGTGTTTCCATGTTGAAGGCGTGCAGCCGCCCGTCTGGAATTACAACGACGCGCGCACCTTTCGGAATGCGCTTCGCGACAGGGGCGACGAGCATGTCGTACAACTCCGCGCCGTGTGCGAGGCTCGCCATGCTGCCACGCAGGCTAAGGATCTCGCGCGAATAGGATTCGACTTTCTGTTCAATCGTCGCAGCGGGCGGCAGCTCCGTGACTTCGATCGAGCTCGGAGTGATCGTCCAGACGTACGACCGTTTCGGCGTAAGCCAGTACGAGAGCAGCACGGCGTGGTGATCGCTCGCCACCCGTTCAAAGTTCGCCTGTTGTGGCCGCGAATCGCTGCCGAGAGCGTCCGCAAGCGATTGGACACGGCTCATCTCTGCGACCGTGAGCGCCTCCCTGACTCGTCCCGCGCCTAAAAGGAAGAAAACGTAGTCGTCGTAAACCTCGCGTATCAACGTTCCAAATGACAAGCGGAGCTCGTCGGACTTCACATCGTGGCGTGCTTCATCGGCGGTTTCAATGGCACGCCGGAAGTGTTCATCCGCATCGACAGAGCGGTTCGCGGCGACTTGGAACTGTGCCAGGCGCGCCTCGGCTTCCCAACGCTGCGAAGGTCTTGTTTTCTTGGAACTGAGAACGTGCTCCGCCTTCTCAACAGCGGAAGCGAGATCGCCGGCTGCAGCATCGATCCGTGCGTCGATCAGCGTCGTGCGGAGCGATTGCTTCTGATCGCCTCGTTCACGCGCCAACTTCGATGCTTCGGCATTGGTGAGGCGCGCGGCACCAATATCCCCGACCTCGAGCTGTGCTGCGGCCATATTGGCCGTGAAATCGGCGAGATCGCGATGGGTGAACTTTTGAGCGATCGGCAGACTCTCGGCGTAGTAGTGAAGCGCTGCCTCACGATCACCTCGCAGACGAGCGACGTCTCCGGCCAGATTCAGCAGCGTGATGAGATCGTAATCGGCAGCGATTTTTTTTGCCAGCAAAGTCGCGTGGCTCAAGAGAGAGGAAGCATTTTCGAGATCGCCGATCGAGCTGTAAGCCCACGCGAGATTCCCTTCGACTTTGACTATCGTCGCTTCGGCGCCGGTCTTACTGACAAGATCGAGCTGCTTCAATTCAAGGTCGATGGCCTCGTCATAGTGCTCCTCTTCCGTGAGCACGATTGCCCCTGTAGTCATCGCGTTTATCTCAGCGGTTCTCTGATGATACTGCCGCGCCGCGGCGGCAGAAGCGCGGGCATAACGGGTCGCGTCGGCGTACCGTTTGCGATGGAATTCGAACGTTGCACGATAGAGAAGGACATCGGCAATCGTTCGCGGTTGATGTGCCCGAGCCAGTCTTTCAGCGCGAACGAGAAGCGCTTGAGCGACGGTGTCATTCATAACGCGATAGTTGGCCCCGGCCAGGTATGTCAGCCGGTGGACTTCGATGTCACTCAAGGCAAGGCGGCGCGGTAATGAGGGCGCAAGAATGGCGATCGCCGCCGGCGGATCGTGGCGGGCAATGAGAACCCTGCCGCGCAACATACGAAGCCGCCATACGGCGTCAGCATCACTTCCCTGAAAGCGTTGCAGCGCTGCGTCGATATACGGGCCAGCCTCATTCCAATGGCCACGGTCGCACAATTCAGCAGCCTCTCGATATGCTGCCTCTTCGTCGCTGTGTGGCGCTGCTCCGAAAGACACCAGCAGCAGTGGAAGAAGCAGTAGCCTAAGGTACCATCTCGAGGCCATTTGTCGTCACGGATGCCGCTGTTCCATCGCCCGTGATCGGGCAACCGAACTGAAACCGCAGCAGATTGAGCCGCCTCTCGCCCGGCTTGATGATTAACTCACCGACTTTGATCGATCCGAATTCAGCGACCTTCACGACATATCCGTGACGCCTCACCGGAAACTTCGCTCGCAGCTCAGCGGGATCTTTGAATTGGGAATCGTCCACGACGTCAATGCCGTCGATCGAATCGACCAGCGAGCAATGGATCGCGCCGTGGTCGTTTGGCGCGCCAGCGCCGCAATCTTTGGGGTTCCAGCAGTAACGGTCGGCAAGAAGTTCCGCCATGGTCTTTCCGCGTGACTGGTCTGCTGCGATTCTAAACTTCTGTGCATCCGTCTCAATGAGATCGCGAATGCCGGGATCGTCGCTTTCGCCGGCCGGCAGAGCCATCGCCCTTGCCAGCTTCGCTTGCGTCGGATATCGGGCGTAGAAGTCATGATTGAAATTGACCTTCACAGGTTTCCCCGCAATGCGTAAGTTGTCGGCGCTCGTGCCATGAAAGGTGATCTCCCCCTCGTCTTCGCCGAGTACATGGCGCGAAGTGATGCGGCTCGAGAGGAGATCGACGTGCAACAGGTTCAGTACGTTCAGATTCTTGATCGTCACTGACGCCAGGGTGTTGCGAACTTCCCCATGTTCGCTGCCCGTGACATAGACGGACGCTTCATCGAAGGTAATGATGCCCTTGTAATCGAAGTTCCGAACCGTCTCGTAGCCGTCCCCGCCGGTCGGTGCTAGAGACACCGACGCTTGACTGGGAATGATGCTGTTCTCAGGTTGCTCGAAGCGGGCTCCGAATGCAAGAGCACTCGCGTTAAATGCGAATGACATGACTGCCTCCTCTTCTCTCTGCCTTACTGAACCTCCACTGCGAAGTGGTATGCAGGGATCTCTCGGTCCCCGCCTCGGATTCCCAACGTGTAATCGCCGCTGTGAAGTTTGCCCGCTGGTATGACCAGGCTCACTGCGTTCGCCGCGTCGTCCTTTGTGCTCACCGTCGTCGAACCGAACGAGACACCCGCTTTGTCGCGCAGCTGGCAGATGTAAGGCGGATGCGGATCAGTCACCGGAATGATGAAACTGATGGCAAGCGGTAGCTTCCCGACGATGACGTACGGCGTTTGGGCAGCGCGTGTCGTGTCCAGTTCGATGAACTGTTCCCCGGCCGTGGCCTGCGCCGCCTGGCTCGGTGCGTTCGAGGAATGATGCCCGAGCCTCGCGACTTGCGGCACGTACTGATACGCGAGGCCGATCGCCACCGCGGCTCCCGCGGCCGCCGCCGCCCAGCGGCTGTAGTGTCTCACCGGTGCGACGCGGACGCCCGTGCGAACACCATCCGCGATCTTTGCGGCATCGCGCACGTCCGCCGTGCACTCGGTACAGTCGAAAAAATGTTCCTCGAACTCGTCGCGTTCCGCGGGTTCGAGTTCACCGAGGACGTAGCGCTCGGCGGCCATGGTTTTGATTGCGTTGTCGTGATTCATCTACTGTCTCTTTTACCCGTCTCTCATCTGGGTAGTGACCGTTTTGGAGAATCCGTTTCATCCGGCCGGATCGGGACGACTTTCGGCGTCCACGCTTCGCGGAACTTTTCTTTGGCGCGGTACAGCAGAACGCGCAGATAGCCGCGGTCGACGCCGAACTCGGCGCAGACGTCATCGTTCGATCGCTCATCAAAAAAGAGCGCTTTCAGGATGTCGCGGTCGCGCGGCGGCAGCTCGTTGACCACGCGGCGGACACGCTCGCGTTCCTCGCCGTTCACGAGCGCGTTCTCAACGTCTTCCGACGTCGGGAAATCGAGGTGCGTATCGGCGAGCGGCTCGATGCGGTTGGTCTGGCGGTATTGCTCGAGGACGACGTTGTTGCAGACCGTATTGACGTACGCGCCGAGTTTCCGCGCGTCGCGCAGCCCGCCGTCGGGCGCTCGCAACGTCTTGAAAACGCGCGCGAACACTTCCTGACGCACGTCCTGAATGGCCTCCAGAGAGGGCAAACGCCTGCGGAGTTTGATCAGCAGAAGTTGCTCAAAATACGAGCGAAAATGCTCCTCCGTCCAGCGATCGCCCTCCCGCAGACGGCGAACGTAGTCGTCGTCGAACGGAAAGAATTCCATGATCAGGGAGTGACTGAAACGTTACTTTAACAGCTACTGCTGACTTCCGGCAGTGCCGGCTCGCAATCCCGCCGCGGCTTTGCGGAGCGCGGCGTGGCCGACCGCCACGTCGACGCTGCGCTGGAGCATCGGGATGTACCGCGACGCGAACGCCTCCTCCGCCTTCGTTCCGAACAGGCGTTCGACGCGGTCAGCGATCGCAGCGACGTCGGACGGCTCGAAGTCGGTGCGCGCCATCTCGTCGATGTCGACGATGAGCGACGTCAGCGGCTTGAGCCACGCGAAGAAGGGATCGTCATTCAGAAGTTGCAGGAGCTGCGACGGCTTCACCGGCGCGATGCCGAACGCGTAGTCATCCTTCGCGGCATCGATCAGCGCGCGGTGCAGCGGCAGGAGCACTTTCGAAACGTCGCGTAACGCGCCGCGCAGCGCGGCCCGCTCGGGCGAGTCGGGCGTGTGCATCGTTCGCGCGTAGAAGGAGTTTTTGTCGAGCGGCATGGCCCCGAAACATCGCGCCTCCACGGTTGGCTGGGGAAGGGTGGCTAGGCAGTGGCCAACCGTGGAAGCGCGAAAACGGTGCTGAGAGACGAAAGTCTACCGCAAGTAGAGCAGGCCGCGTAAAGCAGTTTTTGCGGCTTGCCTCCCCGGCCGCGCGGACTTAGAATGCGCGCCCGCGCCGGATCGGAATGCGATTCCGGCAGGGGCGGTTAACGTCGCTTGCTCGCACCCATAGCTTAATTGGATAGAGCATCTGACTACGGATCAGAAGGTTCGAGGTTCGAGTCCTCGTGGGTGCACCAATCAAGCGTTAATCCGACGGCGGGCAAGAGCCCGCCGTTGTAATCTTTGAACGAATGGACGAAGCGCACTGGATGGCCGAGGCGCTCGCGCTCGCGGAAGAAGCGGGCGCGGACGGCGAGATTCCGGTGGGCGCGGTGGTCGTCGATCGCGATGGCGCGATCATCGGACGCGGACGCAATCGCCGCGAATCCGGCGATCCCCTCGGACACGCGGAGTTGATCGCGATTCGCCAGGCGGCGAAAACGATCGGCGACTGGCGGCTCGAAGGGACGACGATGGTAGTGACGCTCGAGCCGTGCGCGATGTGCGCCGGCGCGCTCGTCAACGCGCGCGTCGCGAAGCTGATCTTCGGAGCATCCGATCCGAAGGCCGGCTTCTGCGGCACGCTCGGCAATCTGGTCCAGGATGTCCGGCTCAATCACCGTCTGGAAGTCGTCAGCGGCGTTGGCGCCGAGGAGTCGAGAAGACTCCTGCAGGAGTTCTTTCAAGGGTTACGCAAGCGGTCGCAGGTCACGGAGAGGTGGCAGAGTGGTTGAACGCGGCGGTCTCGAAAACCGTTATACCTTCACGGGTATCGGGGGTTCGAATCCCCCCCTCTCCGCCACCGCGCACGGCGCGGGGCGTTGGTTGGCCTGGCCTCGACCAGCAGCGCGTACTCATCTGCGCACGCATCACATCAACAGTTCGTTGAACGGAGAGATGGCCGAGTGGCTTAAGGCGCACGCTTGGAAAGCGTGTGTACGTTAACGCGTACCGTGGGTTCGAATCCCACTCTCTCCGCCACCGGGCACGGCGCGGGGCGTTGGTTGGCCTAGCTCTTCAGGATTCCTTCGCCGATCAAGCCTCGCGAGAGCCCAGGTTCCAAATCGTTCGTGACGCACGCCATTCAGGGACGTTGGCGCTGCAACTGCACCTCCGTATTCGGTGTACCGTCGCGCGCTCGTCATCACACTCATCACACTCATCATGCTCGCTTCTGCGGCGCGGGCGGACGTCGTGCGTATTCTCGCCGATGATCGCGAGGCGGCGCAGGCTCGCGTCGACCTGATCCGCCAAGCCCGGGACAGGATCGAGATCCTCTACTTCATGGCGAAGGATGACCGGATCACGTTGGCCATGCTTCAACTGTTGCGCGACGCGCGCCGCCGTGGCGTCCGCGACGTGCGTGTGGTCATCGACGGCAGCTTCCGCCGCATCCCCAAAGCGGTGCTCGCGCATCTGCGCGACGAAGGGGTGCGCGTCCGTACGTACCATCCATTCGATCTGCGGCACCCGTCGTGGCTCATTCACCGCATGCATGAGAAGGTGATTGTCGTCGACGGCAGGTGTTACATCACCGGCGGGCGCAATCTCGCCGAGTCGTACTTCGGTCTGGGTCGCGACATCAACTACCGCGATCTCGACGTCTACGTGGACGGCGCCTCGAGCGCCGACGCGGAGCGGCGCTTTCAGGACGTATGGGACAGCAAGGACGTCGCCGATCTGCACGGCCACATCACGCGTCGCGCGAGACGCGAGGCCGCGGAGCACCTCGGCGACGCGCTCGCGGCGATGAAGGGCAGCGGGTTCATCGACCTCGGGCCGGCGCGCGACTGGAACAACGGCACAATCGATGTCGGCCCGATACGTTTCCTGGCCGGCCATGATGTCGGCAGCGACATGGCCGCCCTCATCGACGCGGCGAAGGAGTCGGTCACCATCGAGTCGCCGTACTTCATCCCGCCGCGATTTTTTCGCCAACTGCTGATGAAGAAACTGGCGGAGGGCGTACGCATCGTCGTGGTGACGAACTCGGTGCGCTCTACCGACGGTCTGCTGCCGCAGGTGGGGTATCTGAAATACCGCCGCGGCCTGGCGGCCGCGGGCATCGACTTCCACGAGTACAAGGGCCCTGACTGCCTGCACGGCAAGGTGATCATCGTCGATGGACGCGTGGTCATGATCGGCTCATACAACATCGATCCTCGCTCGCAGTACCTCAACACCGAGGTGACCTGCGTGGCTGAGAACGAAGAGCTTGCGCGCGCGCTGCAGACATTGATCGACGGTCATATCGAAAACGCCTGGACCATCCTGGACGCTCCGAGCGCCGCGCCATTGCGGGTGTGGGCTATCC
>DATART010000365.1:0-6010 GCA_036264035.1 Thermoanaerobaculia bacterium
CTCGGCGCGCAGGAACTGCCGTTCCGCCACTTCACGCCTAACGATCAGGTCAATCCCCTCTCGTCCGCCAGCGTCCAGAAAGTGACTCAGGACCACCTCGGCTACATCTGGTTCGCGTTCTATTCGTCGGGCCTGACGCGCTACGACGGCCATGCGATGGAGCAGTACGGCATCGAGGACGGCTTGCGCGATCTGACGGTGCGCGAGGTGGCCGAGGATGGCACGCACCATCTTTGGGCCGGCTCCGAATCGGGATTGATCGTCTCCGAAAAGCCGCTCGATGCGTACGAACCGGGCAAGCGCGTCAAGTTCGTCAGTGCAATCGGCGGCGAACGTTTGCCGCAGATGCGCGTCCGCCGAAACTGCCTGGTGACGGGGATCGATGGCTGGGTCTGGGCGGGCGTGCAGGACGTGCTGGTCCGCTATCGCTTTCGCGGCGACGTGCTCGAACGCGGCGCGATCGACACGCTGCCGATGTCCGCCGGCATCTCCAGCATGCTCATGCGGCGCGACGGCACGGTGCTCGTGGCGCTGAACTCCGGTGCGACTCTCCAATTCGACCGCGACGGAAAATTCAACGGGCCGCTGCAAGGTCCACCGTCGTGCGTCGTCAGCGCATTGATGCAGGAGCGCAACGGTGCTCTGTGGGGCGGATGCACGAACGGCGTGGTCTGGCGCGGACAAGGCGACCGCTATGCGATCGTCAATCACGATCTCACCGAACGGATCGTGTCGATCATCGAGACCTCGCGCGATGAGCTATGGGTGGCCAGCCTCGGGTCAGGCGCGGTACGTCTCGACGAAAACAATTTCTCGAATCGCCTCGTCGTCAACCGCGGCAGCGATCTCCTCGGCGACACGCTTTGGTGCCTGTTCGAGGATCGCGAAGGCAACCTCTGGTTCGCGCAGAACGGCGGCGTGTCGCGGCTGCGCAAGGACTACCGCGCATTCGAGGCGCTGACCGGACGTTCGCACGCGGGCGAGCAGCCGGCGCTGCCGGATCCGAGCGCGTTCTCGGTGCTGCCGCGCGAAACGAACGGGCACGGCGCGTGGGCGAACCTGATGTTCGTCGGCACGGGCGGCGGTGTGGCGGCGTTCGCGCCCGATCGGAGTCGCACGGTGCTTCGCGTCGCCGAGGGACTGCTGAGCAACTCGGTCTATTCGCTGGCGCGCGATGCCGAGGGAAGAATCTGGATCGGCACCGTCGGCGGAGTGAATTGCCTTTCGATCGTCAAAGACGCACCGCCGATGATGGCTGCGTCGACGCGCACGAGCATCACGCTTGGCGGCGTCGCGGGCGTCAACACATCGTTCCCCGTCGATACGACGTATCTCGTGCAGCCATTCGCGATGCGCGGCGCGGAGACGATCTGGGTTGCCGGCACTCACGGCATCAGTTGCCTGGCCGGTGGTCAGTGGTATCTCTTCGGAACGCGCGCGGGACTGCCGCCCGCCGGCGCGAGCGCCGTGGCGGTCGATGATCGCGGCTACGTCTGGGCTGGCACGCCGGACAGCGGCCTGTTGCGAAGTATCGGCGCGTTCGATCCGGCGGCGCTGCAGCCAGGCGAGCAGGACAAATTTTTCGCGCCGGCGTGGTCGCATGCGACCGGCGCCCGCACCGACACCGTCCGGACGCTGTTGTGGGCCGGTGGCAAACTGTGGAGCGGCACCGCGGACGGCTTGGCCATCCTCGACACTGAGCCGCTGCGCACAGCCGCCACGCTGCCCGACGCCGCGCTCGGCGGGAGCATGGTGGCGGGACTGATGCCGTCGCCCGGCGGCCAATCCGTCTGGGTCAGCCAGAACGCCGGACTGGCCGAGGTCGATCTGCGCGACTTTCACGTTCGCACCCGCGTGTCGAAAGCAGACGGGCTGATCGACGATGAAGCGTGGGCGTACGATCCGCTTGCAGTTGGCGATGACGGCCTCGTTTACCTGGCCACGCCGCGCGGATTGTCGATTTTCAATCCGTCGCTGCGCGAGCCGAATGCGGAGCCGCCCGTCGTCCGTTTCCGCGATATCGCCTTTCACGAAGACCGCAGCGGCAACAACGAGATCTCGATCGCCTACGCGGCGCTGACCTTCAGCGATGAATCGCGCGTCGTCTACCGCACGAAGCTCTTCGGCTACGACAGCGCATGGTCATCGGCGAGGCCGGACGCGAAAATCCGCTACACCAATCTGCCCGCGTACCTCTTTCCGAAGTCGTACCGCTTCGCCGTCACGGCGCGCAACAGCGACGGCGTCTGGTCGCTGCCGCAGCTCTACGAATTCTCCGTACTGCCGGCGTGGTGGCTGCGCTGGTGGGCGCTGATCGCGTACGTCGCCCTGATCGTGGCGTTGGCCAGCCTCGCCAATCGGCTGCGCGTCAGCCGCCTGCGCCGTCAGAACCGCGAGCTCGAAGCGATCGTGTCGGCGCGCACGCACGAGCTCGAAGCGCTCGACAAGATGGTCGAGATCATCAACCGCGAGCTACTGCTGGAAAACGTGTTCCGCAGCCTGCTCGAACAGGGTATGAAGCTCTTTCCGCAGGCCGGCGCCGCGGCGTTCATCCAGTTCGATCACGAGCGGCACTCCACGGCCGTCGTCGCGGAGCTCGGCTACGAGGAGGGGTCGTTCCTCGGCGTCCACCTCACGCCCGACGAAGCGATGCGGCGTTATTCCGAACGCGCCGAGCTGCTCGAAGAAGGCGTCTATCTCATCAAGGGCGACGTCTTTCACGAGCTGGCCGGCAGCGAACAAACGAGGCACTTCCGTGTGCCGAAGTCGATGCTGGCCATGGAGGTTTCGCTCGGCGGCCGCGTCGAAGGATTTCTCGTCTTCGACAACTTCACCGATCCCGACGCGTTCGGCCGCGACGATCTTCGCAAGCTCTCGCGCGTGCGCGAACACGCCATCTCCGCGATTTCCAAAGCCCGAATCCTGCGCGAGCTGCAGGTCAAAAATCGGGAAGCCGAGGAGGCCAATCAGGCCAAGAGCCGCTTCCTGGCGAACATGAGCCACGAATTGCGGACGCCGATGAACGCGATCATCGGCTTCTCCGAAATCCTGATCGAACGGCTCGAAGCGCAGATCGATGCGAAGTCGGTCACCTTCATCCGCTCGATCCTCAGCTCGGGCCGGCATCTGCTGGAGATCATCAACGACATCCTCGACCTCTCGAAAGTCGAAGCGGGCAAGATGGAGCTGCTGCCGGAAACGTTTCCAGTGCGCAGCGCGATCGAAAGCGTCTGCCAGGTGATGCGCGGGATGTCGACGCGGAAGGCGATCACGTTCTCGGTCGAGATCGAACCAGGCGTAACCGCGATCGAGACCGATCAGTCCAAGTTCAAGCAGATCCTCTACAACCTCCTTTCGAACGCCGTGAAGTTTTCGCCGAGCGAGTCGACGGTCACGATTCACGCGCGGCGCGTGCACTCGATCGACGAACGGCCGGAGTCGCTTCGCGTCGACGTCATCGACCGCGGCATCGGAATCGCCGCGGAGAATCTCGCGGTCATCTTCGAGGAGTTCCGCCAGGTCGACGGCACCCTGAACCGCCAATACGGCGGCACCGGCCTCGGCCTATCGCTCGTCCGCAAGTTCGTGGAGCTGCAAGGCGGTACGCTCACGGTCGCCAGCGAGGTGGGCAAGGGAAGCACGTTCACGTTCACGCTGCCGATCCATTTCGCGGGGACGACGATTCCCAGTCCGATCATCAATGTCGACGGTACGGTCATCCCGCCGGGCGAACGCGTGCTCGTCGTCGAGGACGAGGACCTCGCGTACTCGACGCTCGCTACGTACCTGCAGGCGGCGGCGTACGTTCCGATCCGTGCGCGCAATGCCGATGAGGCGCTCCGGCTGGCGCGCACGATCAAACCGGTGGCAATTACGCTCGACGTCGTGCTGCCCGGCGCGCAGGGTTGGGACGTGCTGCGCGCGCTGAAGGCTGATCCGGCCACGGCCAGCCTGCCGGTGATCATCGTGTCGATGATCGACAATCGCGAGCTCGGACTAGCCTTCGGCGCCGACGACTATTTCGTGAAGCCGGTCGACTGGACGCGGCTGATGCGGCGTCTGCGCGAGATCACCGCGCGCACGGCCGCCCCGAAACGCGCGCGCCTTCTGCTCATCGACGACGACGTCAGCGTGCACGACATGCTCGAAGCGGAGTTGACCAAACAGGGCTATCAGATCGAGAAGGCGTTCTCCGGCGCGGAAGGATTGGAACGCGCAGGAAACAGTGCGCCGGACGTGATCATCCTCGACCTCGCCATGCCCGGCATGAGCGGTTTCGAAGTGGCCATACAGCTGAAGCAGAGCGACGTGACCTCGCGCATCCCGATCCTTGCCTTTACAGCGAAGGAGCTGACACCGGCCGAACGCGTACAGCTACGCAGCGGCTTCAGCGCCGTCGTTGCGAAGGGCGCCTCGGCCGGCGCGCGCCTGATCCAGGCGATTCACGCACTCGACGCACGGCCTACGGCGGCGACGTAAGTTGCTCCACAAGAAACTTCCGCGTCTCCGCGGTCGGATAGAGGACGTTCCCCTTCGCGTCCGCGACGCGAAAGTCGGCGATGTAATCGTCGTAACCGGGGTAGTCGGCGTTGAGACGGTCGTGCATGCCCGGCAGTGAGTCGTCGTTGAAGTAGGCGCCGTAGCGGTCGCGCATCGCGTAGCTGAGGACCGTGCCGACGTCTTCGTAGATGAGGATCGATCGCCGGAACTCATTGCGCTGCGGACCGAGCGGCATGACTTCGACGATGAACTTCGCCACGGCCAGCGCGCCATCGAAACGGCGCGCGTCGCTGGCAGCGTTGGCATCGTGCAGAGCGGTCAGCACGATGCCGGGGACGATCGCCGGGATGCATATCGGCAGCGGTCTTTGGACCCGCGCGGGCACGGCGAACAGCAGAGGGATGATGCAGAACGCGGCGGATGCCAGATCCACTGCGATGCGATGCCGTTACTTACTCGCGATCGGCCGGTGCGAACTCTCCGCGCCGAGGGCGCGCGCCGTCTCGATCAGCTCCTGAATCGTGGTTTGGTCTTTTCCGGCGGCCTGCAGCATGTAGATACGGATCGCGCTGCCGACGGGGATGAGCGTGTTGGCCGGGTCGGCGTAAAACTTTTCGAGGCCGGAGACGAGCTCGAAGCCGGACATCTTGCCGGCGGTGGAGCTCTGGCGCTCGGTGCGCGCGGCCAGGCTGGCGCAGGCCGAATTCGCGCCGGCGGCGACGTCGATCTTGTTCAGCGCATCGAGGTAACCCTGCGAGTAGCCAATGGACCAGAAGAGTTTCTCGGTGCTGCTCAGGCGGAGGAACTCTTCGCCGTTGGACGGAGGCGTGATCTCGGGCGTCGTCGCTCGATCGGCGGCATTGGCGACGATCGCGGACAGCATCAGGGCGATAGCAACGGCAAATTTTTTCATTGGCAGCCTTTCGAAGACGCTCGCGGATTTGGACAGCTCATAGGGGCCCGGTGTCAGGTGATTCTATCAAAGGGAAGTCGCGGATCGCCAAGAGATTGCGCGACTACTCGATCGCGCCTTCGATCTTCGCGCGATACCGCGCCACGTCGGGCGTGATCGTGATGTGCGGCAGGGCCGCGGCCAGCTCGCGCTTGGCGTCGCCGTAGCGCCCGGTTTCGTACAGCGCGACCGCGTAGGCGTAGTGATAGCGCTCTTCGCCGCGGCCGATCGCACCCGCGCGCGCGAACGTCCGCGCCGCGCCCGCGAAGTCACGCACGACGTACAGTCCCTCGGCAACGCGTAGCGTCTGTTCGTGCGAAAGCGACGACGACGCGGCCAACGCTTCGTACATCGACCGAGCGCCGGCGATGTCGCCGCTGTCGATGGCGCGTCGCGCCTCGGCAAGGGTGGAGTCGACGTTGCCGGCCGGCGGCTGCGGCATCTGCGGCTTGGGAGGATCGATCGCCTGCGGCTGCGGTACGGGAGTCACCGGCTGAGGCGCCGGCGGTTTTTGCTGCGGGACCGGCTTCTGAGGCTGCGGCGCGGGCGTGACTGGCT
>DATART010000421.1:0-5185 GCA_036264035.1 Thermoanaerobaculia bacterium
ATGAGGCTCCACGGAAATCCGCTGAAGAGGTAAGTCCGCACGTACTCGACCGCCGCCCACGCCAGCGGGATCAACAGCCATCGCCGAAAGCTCCTCGACGGCGCGATGCGG
Organism: Thermoanaerobaculia bacterium; assembly: GCA_036264035.1. Taxonomy (GTDB): domain Bacteria; phylum Acidobacteriota; class Thermoanaerobaculia; order Gp7-AA8; family Gp7-AA8; genus JADGNZ01. Next base: position 112 of record DATART010000421.1, read on the forward strand.
TGGAAGAGCACGCCGAACAATCCGCCGTAAACGCCGAGGTACGCGCACATGGCGATGAAGATCAGGACGCCGGTGATGTACGGCAGCCCGCCGTAGTGCGACATCACCCGGATCACCCACGGCACCATCATCAGCCACGCCACGGTCTGCGAAAGCCAGCCGATCGCGAACGCGCCGCGCCACGTGCGCACGCGCGACAACGCCACGAACAGCGGCAGCAGCGCGATGAAGATCAGCCATCCCGCCGCGACATTCGGAAACGCGCAGGCGAAGAGGACGCCGGAGAGGATGGCGAGGATTGCGTTGATGACGGCTCGCAAGGCGGGCGAAGGATAAACGAGTTCGATTTCACGAGAGGACGGTTTCACGCGGAGGGCGCGGAGAGGCGGAGAAAGCTCGTCGGTGTTCTCCGCGGACTCCGCGGACTCCGCGTGAAACCGTCTCCCTGTGGAGCTGACCTACTTCTTGAACAGCGCGTCAAACGCCTTGCGCGCATCGTCGGGCGTCTGCGGCTGGCGCGCCTTGTCCGCGGTCAGATCGCGGACGAACTTCGGCTGGAAGAACGCGCATTCGTTGCGGGCGTGCTTGCCGGAGATACGCGCGGGGATGCTTTCGCGGCACTCCCACAGAGTCGTCGTGTCGAACGAGCGGCAATTGCCGCACGTGTGCAGGTCGGCGGCGCACTTGACGCAGGTCTCTTCCGAGGTCGGCTGATCGAGTCCGAGCCGCTGCGTGCCGCACGCGTTGCATTTGAAGACTTCCGGACCGAAGCCGCCGGCGGTGCGTCCGCGCGGCGCTCCTTCGATGCGCTGGTTCTGCGGTTCGTACGGCGTCTGGGGGCGCGGCCCGCGGTTCGTATGCGACGAATAGCCGCCGCTGTCCTGATAGCCCTGATGCCTGTATTTCCTGTCGCTCAATTGGATCACCTCATGAAAACGTAGTACAGCGCCCCGGCGATGAGGAGGACGGCGATCACGAAGAGGATCAGCCGGATCGCTACCTTGGCCAGCTTCAGGACGACCCAGATCACGATGATCGCGATGAGGATCCCGACGAGCTCATTCATAGGCATAGCGGGGTGCGTCGGCAGTGTAACAGGAGGTGTGCAGGTTTGATTGCGTCTGTTACAGCACCAGCCGCACCGGCTGCTCGATGTAGCTGCGCAGCGTGCGCAGGTATTCGGCGCCGAGAGCGCCGTCGACGACGCGATGGTCGCACGACATCGTGACTTTCATCCGGTCGCGGATGACGACTTGTCGATCGATGACGACGGCTTGCGCGGACGCCGCTCCGATGGCGAGGATGGCCACGTTCGGCGGATTGATGATGGCGGTGAACTGCTCGATTCCCCACGCGCCGAGGTTCGAAATGGTGAAGGTCGAGCCCTGGTAGTCGTTCGGCGTGAGCTTGCGGTTCTTCGCTTTCTCGGCGAGCGTGCGCACTTCGTTCGCGATGTCCGTGACGGATTTCTGATCCGCGTTGCGCACGACGGGAGTGATCAGCCCTTCCGGCGTCGAGACGGCGATGCCGATGTGGATCTCGCCGTGCTGCGTGATCGCCTCATCGCCCCACGACGCATTCACGTTGGGATGGTGGCGAAGAGCGAGAGCAGCAGCCCGGACGATGAAGTCGTTGACGCTGGTCTTGATGCCTTCGATCTCGTTGAGCTGCTCGCGGAGTGACAGCAGATTGGTGACGTCGTACTCCGCGGTCAGATAGAAGTGCGGGATCGGACCGGTCGACTCGGCCAGCCGTTTCGCGATCGTGCGCCGCATGGCCGTCAGCGGAATCTCTTTCGTCTCGAGTTTTTGCGCAGGAGGTAACGACGGAGCCTTTGCTTTCTGCGGCGCCGCGGCGGAGGGCTTGAAGTTCTTGATGTCGTTCGCGATGATCCGTCCGCCCGGCCCGCTCCCCTGCACCTGCTCGATGCTCACGCCGAGCTCGCGCGCCATCTTGCGCGCCAGCGGCGAGGAACGGCGACGTCCGTTGTCGCCGGTTGCGGGCGACGAGCTCGAGGCCGCCGACGTCCGATCGACGCGCGGACCTTTCATGTCGATCGCCTCGCCGTACTCGCCGGTGGAATGCTTGATCGAATCCTTCTTGTCGATGGCGCGCCGCGCGGGCGCAGGTTCCGGCGCCGCCGATTCCTTCTTCGGCTGAACCTTCTCCTGAGCTTTCTCGCCCGCGCCGAGGATCGTGGCGAGCACGCCGCCGACCTCCACCATCTTTCCTTCCTCGGCGGCGACGTCGCCGAGCGTTCCATCCTGCTCGGCTTCGAGATCGAGGTTGACCTTGTCGGTCTCGATCTCCAGCACCGGCTCGCCTTTCTTCACGGTGTCGCCGGCCTTTTTGTACCAACGGACGACCTTCCCTTCGGTCATCGCGTCGCCCATCTTGGGCATGATGATCTCAGCCATTTACGTACATCGCTTTCTTTACCGCCGCGATAACGTGCTGCTCGTGCGGCGTGGCCAGCAGCTCGAGATTGCGCGCGTACGGCATCGGTACATCCTCGCCCGTCACGCGCGCGACCGGCGCGTCGAGCTCGTCGAAAACGTTCTCGGTGATGCTGGCTGCGATCTCCGCCGCCGCGCCGAACGGCTTCCACTGCTCCTGCACGACCACGCAGCGATGTGTCTTCGCCACCGATTCGTACGCCGGATCGAGATCGAGCGGCCGCAGCGTTCGAAGATCGATCACTTCGCACTCGATGCCTTCTTCGGCCAGCTTCTCCGCGGCGATCAGCGACATCTGCAGCATGCGGCTGTACGAAACGATGGTGACGTCGCTCCCCTCGCGCGCGACGCGCGAAACGCCGAACGGAACGGTGAAGTCGGCATCGTCCGGCACTTCGCCCTTCATGCCGTACAACGCGGCACTCTCGAGAAAGATGACGGGATCGCGTCCTCGGATCGATGTCTTCAGCAATCCCTTCGCGTCGGCCGGCGTCGCCGGCGCGACGACTTTGATTCCCGGGAAGTGCGCGTAGAACGATTCGAACGTCTGCGAATGCTGCGCGGAAAGCTGGACCCCCGCACCTTGCGGCCCGCGGATAACCATCGGCACGTCGACCTGACCGCCGGAGAAGTAGCGAACTTTCGCGGCATGATTGAGGATCTGATCCGCGGCGACGATGGCGAAGTTCATCGTCATCATCTCCACGATCGGCCGCAACCCGAGCATGGCCATCCCGACGGCCGTCCCCGCCATCCCCGCCTCGGCGATCGGCGTGTCGATGACGCGCTTCGGTCCGTACTTTTTCAACATGCCGGCGGTGATGCGGAACGTGCCCTCGTAGACGCCGATGTCCTCACCCATGATGAGGACGTTGGCGTCGCGGTCCATCTCTTCCATCATCGCGTCGCGGATGGCGTCGCGGTAGCTTTTTTCAGACATGTGTTTTTAGCTCTTGGCTCTTAGCTCTGAGCTGTTAGGGGAACGGTCGAGAGCGGACTACACGCCGCAGTGCCGTGCTCCTAAGAGCTGAGAGCTAACAGCTAAGAGCTTTCGTTCTCCTTGCCTGGTCCGTGTTCCGCCACGATGTCGCGCCACAACTCCTCGGCATTGGGTTGTGGGCTCTCTTCCGCGAACTGCACGGCTTCCGCAACTTCTTTCGACGCCCAATCCTCGATCTCTTTCACGTCGTCATCGGTCAGTCCGCAGATCTCGCCGAGGCGGTTGCGCAGGATGCCGATCGGATCGCGGTGACGATGCTCCTCGACTTCGTCCTTCGTTCGATACGGCTGGAGGATGTCGGCGGCGCCGTGACCGGAGAATCGATAGGTGATCGCCTCGATACAGTACGGCTTGCCGGTCTCGCGAATCTGACGAACGACGCGATCGGCGACGCCGCGGACGGCGAAGACGTCCTGACCATCCACTTTTTCGGTCGGGATGTTGTAGGCGCGCACGCGTTGGGAGAGATCGGTCAGGGCGGAATGGCGTTCGACTGAGGTCCCCATCGCGTAGCCGTTGTTCTCGATGATGAAGAGGATGGGACACATGCCCGACTTGCCCCACAGGCCTGCCATGTTCATCGCCTCATGGAACGAGCCGATGTTCATGGCGCCGTCGCCGAAGTAGCAGACGGTGATGTGGTCCGTCTCGCGATATCGCTGCGCGTACGCAGCTCCCGCCGCGAGCGTGAGATGTCCGCCGACGATTCCATAGCCGCCGTAAAAGCCGTGCGCGACGTCGAACAGATGCATCGAGCCGCCCTTGCCCTTGGAGATGCCGGTAGCCTTTCCGAACAGCTCGGCCATGACACGCCGCGGCTCGGCTCCGAGAGCGATGGCGTGCGCGTGATCGCGATACCCGGTGAAGAGGATGTCGCCCTTTTGCAGCGCCGTGATGATGCCGCTGGCCACGGCCTCCTGCCCGCTGTAGACGTGCAGGTATCCGCCGATTTTCCCCTTGCGGAACTCGCGCTCGGTGGCTTCCTCGAAGCGGCGGATGAGGATCATCTGCCGGAGGATGTCGGTCCACTCCGGCGCGCACGCGGCCGCGGGGTCAATCGTCGCAGACGCCTGTTCTTTTGCTTTTGCCATCAGGTTTTGCGCCGTCATCCGGTGCATGACGCGGGCCGGGATTCTATATCGGGGAGAGCACAGACTTGTGCCACGCGCTATCGGCGAGACTCGATCCATCTCGCAAGGGATGCCTGGCTCTCGCACGATGGCCGTCCTGCGATCAAACCCTCGACAGAAATGTCCTCATCGAGTTGCGGCCAGTGAATCCCTTCTCCCCGACCGATCAACCGCCAGTCCGCCTTCTCCTCCTGCGTTCCGTGAGCGAGGCGCGGATACCAAGCAAGTGGGACGGCGATCGTTCGCCCATCGCTCAGGTCGACCGTCAGCGTGTCGTCGGAGATCGCGATGTGCGTTGCCGCCGGGACGAGAATTTCAGCCAGTGAAGAAGTCATTCCAAGCCTCCAAAAGCTCCTCGCGATGTTCTGCGGCGATCTGCTCCATCCTTCGGATTTCAGCTCGTGAGAAGCCGCCGCTATGCGCAAGGCGAAGCGGGTTCAACCAAATCTTTGCCACAGAGTTCTCGCGTTCTATGTGCACATGAGGCG
>DATART010000045.1:0-27924 GCA_036264035.1 Thermoanaerobaculia bacterium
GAGCGCGGGGCTGCATTGTCCAGCGCGCCTTCGCGCGCGACCGAGTCGACGCGGAAATCGTTGATTTCGTCACAACCTGTCTGCACGACAGTGTTTCTGCTGGGTGGCTGTCTTGTGTCGATCATCCTTACCGTTGGCTTCTACGACTGGATCACCTGGGGCTCCCCTTTCTCCAGCGCGATCAAATTCGCGCATCTCACGCTCGTCGAGCCGGACTTTGCCTCGCGCGTGAAATACCAGGCGCCGTGGTGGTACTTCGCGAACATCGTGCGCTGGTGTTCGCCGGCGCTGCTGCCGCTGCTGTGGTACGCGCGCCGCAGCCGCGCGATCTGGTTCATCGTCATCCCGCTCATCGCGTTCTCGGTGGTCAAACACAAAGAGCTGCGCTATCTGCAGGTGATCATCCCGTTCCTCTGCATCGCCGCTGCGATCGGATTTGAATCGATGCGCAACCGCCGCATCGCCATCGCGCTCATCGCGATTTCGATCGTGTGGAATCTGCACGGGCTGCGCTACCTCGCGCGAAAATCGCAGCCGTCGGTGATGGCGGCGCAGTGGATTGCCGCAAATCCGTCGATCCACTCCATCGCCGCCTCCCAACTCTGGTCCTACGGCGACAAGCTCTACCTCGGCGACAGGATGGCGATGTCGGACGTCGGTACGCCGCCGGAGAAATTGTCCGAGGTGAATGCCGATGCGGTGGCGTTGTATGAGACTGATCTCGATGTTCCGTCGCGCCTCGACGCATTGCGCGCAAACGGTTACGCGCCCGTACGGACGTTCCGCGATGATCCGGCGCGGGCGGTGGTGGTGTTCATGAAGCAGCGGCCGTAGGGTTACTGCAACTCGCTCAGCACGCTTTTCGCGATCGCCGGGATCAGCTTCACGTCACCCGCCGTTCCTCGGGTCATGATCACGAGAATGATTTTTCGTCCGCCGGGCAGTTCGATGTACGCGGCGTCGTGACGGACTTCCGACGTCCAACCCGCCTTCGACCATTCGCGCGCGTCCGGCGGCAACGACTCGCCGATGAACTCCTTGACCTGATTCTCATCCGTCCGCGGCGGATTCAACGGACGTGCGAGCAGCGCCAGCATCGCATCGCTGTCCGCGCCGGAGATGGCGCGATGCCGCACGATCCACAGCAGCAACGACGCGAACGAATTCGCGCTGGAGCGGTTCCGATTCGGACGCGCGTCGCCGCCGAGGAGCTGTTTTTCGCGTCCGAACGGTCCGAAACTCCACGGCTTGGCCATGGCGCTGATGTCGTATCCCATCGAGGCAAACCACTTGTTCACGACGCGGCGTTTGTCGATGAACTTCGCGAGCGCGCGCCCCTCCAGATTCGGACCAGGACAGGTATCGCTGATGATGTCGATGAGAAACGCGGTGGCGTCGTTGTCCGAAAGCCGGATCATCTCGCCGAGCGCCCGCGCCACTTCCGGATCGCCTTCCAACTTCTGATGAAACACCTCAGCCATGACGTACAGCTTCACCACCGAGGCCGGATAAAAGGGAACGTCGCCATGCCAGTCGGCGCGATCGATCGTGGCCGGCTTGGTGACATCGACGATGCTGAGCGCAAGGTCGTCCCCTTTCAGCTTCGGAAAATCCTTCAGCGTCTGCTCCGCCGCATGCCGCAGCGCCAACTCCAGCGCCGGATTCTTGGGAAGGTCGGTGAACTCGCGAAAGTTCGCGAATGCGGCGGTGGCGACGAAGAGAAGAGCGAAGGCGAATCGAATGCGCATGGCACGATTGTAGCGGTCGTATACTCGGACGCCATGAGAAGCAAAGTTGCGGAGGAGTTGCGGGAGGAACAGGATCGCGAAATGCTGGCGCTCACGCCCTTCGAACGCGTTGAGCTCGCCTACGCGCTCGGTGAAGAGGACCTTCTGCGCTACATGGCAACCAACGGTCTTGAGCGCGAGGAAGCACTTTCGCGCATCCGGGGCGAGCGGCAATATGGCCGCCGCTACTCGCGCAGTAAAGCGGGTTAGGACGTGGCCTTCGTCGATCGCGTGGCCGATCTCCTGGACGAGCAACACATCCCGTTCGCTGCGATCGGAGCCTGGGCTCTAGCCGCTCGTGGCCTGACTCGCTCAACCTACGACGTCGACCTCTTCACAGTCGACACACGTGTTCTTCAGAAGGCGACGTGGGATTCGATCCAGCCACTCGCGGCAATCGAAATTCGGCGAGGAGACTTCGCCGACCCGCTGAAAGGCGTGGTCTGGATTAAGCCGCCTGGCGAACGCAAAATCGACATCGTCGTCGGACGTTGGAAGTGGGAACAGGACGTCATTGAGCGCGCGAAGCCGACACCCTCTGCCGACCGATCGCTCCCAACTGTGACCACACCCGATCTCATTCTGCTGAAGCTCGCGGCAGGCGGCGGTCAGGATCTCTGGGACGTCAGCCGGCTACTGAAAATCGTCGATCGAACGGTTATCGCCGAGGTAGAGCAACGTCTGCCTGACCTCAAGCCGGATGCCCGCGATCGCTGGCAACGAATCCTGTGCGAAGGCTGACTACCCCCGCCACCCCCTAACCTTCTCCGCTACCGCCTCCGGTGTAAATCCAAAGTGCTTCTCGATGTCGGCTAGCGGGGCGGAGGCGCCGAAGCGGTCGATGCCGATGATGAGGGCGTCGTGGTTCACGTATTTGTACCAGCCGGAGGAGCGGCCGGCTTCGAGGGCGACGATGCGGCTGCGGTCGCCGAGGATCTCGTTCTGATAGTCAACAGGTTGACGATCGAAGAGGTCGAGCGATGGGGCGGAAACGACGCGGGCGCGGATGCCTTCCTGGCGCAGCAGTTCCGCCGTGCGGACGGCGAGCGTCACCTCGGAACCGGTAGCGATGAAGGTTATGTCGCCGTCGGCGTAGCCGTCGAGGACGTAGGCGCCGCGCCAGACGTCGTGCGGGTCGAAGGCGGGGCCGTGCGGGATGATGTCGACCTTCTGGCGCGTCAGCACGATCAGCGTCGGGCCTTCGTGCTTGCTGCCGATCGCCCACGCCCAGGCCATGCCGGTTTCGACGCCGTCGGCGGGGCGGAAGAGGGTCATGTTCGGGATCAGGCGCAGCGAGAAAAGCTGCTCGACCGATTGATGCGTCGGACCGTCTTCGCCGAGGAAGACTGAGTCGTGCGTGTAGACGAAGATCGACGGGATCTTCATCAGCGCGGCGAGCCGGATCGCCGGGCGCATGTAATCGGAGAAGATCAGGAACGTCGAGCCGTGCACGCGCAGCGGGCCGTACAGCGTCATCCCGTTGATGGCGGCGCCCATGGCGTGCTCGCGGATGCCGAAGTGCAGGTTCTTGCTCTTGAACAGATCAAATGGCGGCGGATCGTTGACGTCGTCTTTGAGGCGTTCGATTGAGCCTCCGTTCTTGAAATTCGTTTTCGTCGATGACGCGAGGTCGGCGGCGCCGCCGACGACAAACGGTGCGATATCGCCGATCTTCTGGATGACCTGATTCGACAATTCGCGCGTCGCGATCGGCTTCTCGGTCTTGCCCGCTTCGACCAGCCGCAGCTCGTAACCGTCGGGCAACGAATGCGACCAGTACCCGTCCCACTCCGACGCCAGTTGAGGATTGCGCGCGCGCCAGTCGGCCATCCCCTTCTCCCACTGCTTGCGCGCGCGAGCGAGCTTTTTCACTTTGCGCGCGAACTCGGCGCGGACCTCGTCGGGCACGTAGAACGTCGGCTCGGCCGGCCAGCCGAGGGCCACCTTCGTCGCCGCGGCCTCCTCGGCGCCGAGCGGTTCGCCGTGCGCGCGCGAGGTGCCGTGGAACTTCGGACTCCCCTGCCCGATCACGGTCTTGGCCATGATCATCGACGGTTTGTCCGTCACCTTCTGCCCTTTGCGAATGGCCTTGCGGACGGCGTCGCGGTCGTGTCCGTCGATCTTCTGCACGTGCCAGTGCGCGGCTTCGAATCGCTTCTTCACGTCCTCGGACATCGACAGGCGTTTGTCGCCGTCGAGCGTGACGTCGTTGTCGTCATACAGATAGATGAGATTTCCTAACCCGAGGTGGCCGGCCAGCGAGGCGGCCTCGGAGCTGATGCCTTCCTCGAGATCGCCGTCGGAACAGATCACGTAAATCCAGTTCTGAACAGGCTTGAACGCGTCGTCGGTGTTGAAGCGCGCCGCCATCATCTTCGAGGCGATGCCCATGCCGACGCCGTTTGCGAATCCCTGGCCGAGCGGACCGGTGGTGACTTCGATGCCGGGCGCGTCGCCGTACTCAGGATGGCCGGCCGTCTTCGATCCCCACTGCCGAAAACTCTGCAACTGTTCGATCGTCATCTCCGGATAGCCGGTGAGATGCAGCAGCGAATACAGCAGCATCGAGGCATGGCCGGCGGAGAGGACGAAACGATCGCGATCCTGCCACGACGGCGCCTTCGGATCGTGACGCATGAAATCGGTCCAGAGGACGAAGGCCATGTCAGCCATGCCCATCGGTGCGCCCGGATGGCCCGACTTGGCCTTCTCGACAGCGTCGATGGCAAGGAAGCGGATGGTGTTGACGCAAAGCTCTTCGAGCTTGTCTTTCTCCCCGATCTTCGGCTCGTTGTGGCTCTCCGCCTCGGCGATCGCCGCGCTGGCCTCCGCCGCGCCGCCCGTCTGTTCGTCCATGCTTCCTCCGATGCGTGGCGAGTCGCGTCACGCCAGCCGGCGGATTATATCGAGCGGGTTGACGCATCAGACCAACTCCGAGGTAAGGTGTGCGGCGATGGCTCAACAGGAAACGGATGACGATCGGAAGCGTGCCGATCTCGAACGTCGAGGTCTCTTGCGTCGCGGACAAGGAGTGGTCAGCGCGAAGATAATCGACGTGCCTCCGCCGGGTCTTCCGGACGGCCTGAGCGTACTCAAACTGCTACTCGACGAGCGAAAAACAGGGCGATAAGACTCCTTACCCACCCGATTCGCGGATAACGAAATCTCCGCCTGATGATGTGGCCTTGAGCAAAGCGTCGAGTTTCGCAAGAGTCGGAACGGCGTCGCCCCGCTCATAGCGCGCGTAGGCGTTCCGCGACGACTCGCCGAGACGGGATGCCATTTCCCGGAGGGAAGCGCCGCTGGCTTCGCGACGGCGCCGTAGCAGGAGAGCGGTCATGGCGCCGGCGTCGCTTCCCGATACCTCGAACTCGCGAGTTCCGCGCGGATGAATACTTGCGCTGAAGTCAGGACGATCGATCATCGTTTCGAGCCAGTCGCCGATCATCGCCAAGGCTTCCTTGCGCGTGCGTCCCTGCGTCATCGCGTCCAGCAGAGGGATTTCGGCGAGCCAGAAACGGCCGTCACGAATCAGTTTACCTTCGAATCTCATGTGCGCTCCCTGCATGCGCGGCGAAGGATCGCGCGCGCCAGAACCGTGTACACCTATCGGTGCGCAGGCATTCCATACCTCATGCCCACCCGAATCGTGCGCGGCGTGCCGAGACTCAGCACCGGTGTCGCGCTGACTTCGACGCCGCGATTGGTCGCATTTTCGATGGCGATCGTCGCGTCGAAGCGCGGCGCGATTGGATACGACGCGAAAATGTCGGCGACGGCGTAGCTGCGCAAGGGGAACTGATTGATGTCGTCGTCGAACTGCATCGACGACCAGCGGGCCTGCAGGCCGGCGCTGCCGCGCGTCGGCGTGAATGCGAGTTGCAGCGTGGCGGTATTGCGTGGGACTTGCGGGAGTCGTTTACCCGCGAGGTCGCCGCTGGTGACCGTGGCATCGCAGAAGAGGTAGCCGGCGGAAACGCGCCAAAAACTGCCGAGGCGCTGATCGGCATCGACCTCGGCGCCGCGGGAGCGGCTGCTGCCGAGATTCTGGCGTTGGCGGGTGATGAGAGCGGGAGTCGAGGAGAGCGTCACGTTCGCGATCGTGTCGTCGGTGGACATCGAGAACAGCGTTAATCGAACAGGTCCGCTGCGGACGCCGAATTCGATGGCGGAGAGATGCTCCGCGCCGAGCGATTCATTCGCGAGTGTCTGCACGTTGCCGACGCGGAAGTTGCGATACAGCTCGTTGAGCGTCGGGGCGCGGAAGGCCTTGTACGCGGATGCTGTGAACGTGAGGCGATCGGATGCGTGTACGAGCAGCGTGAGGCGCGGACTCCAGGCGTCATCGCTGCGATCGCCCAGCGGCGCGCCGTTCCGTTGCGCGTCGAAGTTGCGCCACGAATCGAAACGGATTCCGGCGCTGAGCGTGACGCGCGGCGACAGCGTGGCTACGTCTTCGACATACGCCGCGGCATTGCGCTGGTGTCCGGAAACGTTGAAAGGCGTGACTTTCCCATTCACGGCGAACTGCAGCTCGTCGCTGGCGCCTTTGACCTGGCGCGCGTCGCCGCCGGCGACGATCACGTTCCTGCCCACCGTCGAGAACCATTGCAACGATCCGCCGCGGCCGGACGACGGCACACGCTGATCGACCGTCAATCGTTCGCTGTTGCGATCGGCCGAGACGGCGGAAAAGGTCTGGTGGTAGTCCTGATCGCTGCCGTAGCCGCGAATCAGCAGTGAGCCGTTGCCGGCGCGAATATCCGTTCCCGCCGCGACCTGACGGATTGCGGTGTCGTTGAGCTGCAGCGGCGTCCCGTTGTTGCGCGACTCCGAGTAATGCGAGAGGCGCAGAAACGAGCCGGCATGACGAATCGACGCATCGAGGGTCGTATGCCGCGCATCGGCGTCGACGTCGACGCTTCCGCGCTGCGACGGCTGCACGAGGATGTAGCCCGAGGTCGTCAGAAAATCGGCGTCGATGCTCGCGTCCCAATCGCCGCGCTTCATCGCCGCGAAGAGTGACGCGGTTCCTGTTCCTTCGTTTCCGGCGCTCGTTTCGAACGCAACGTCATCATTCGTCCGCCGGATGAACTGCACGACGCCGCCCATCGCGCCGCTGCCGTAGAGATCGGACGCTCCGCCGCGCACGACTTCGATGCGATCGATGGCCACGCGCGGCACGCGTCCCCAGTAGATCCAGCCGCCGAACGGGTCGTTGAGCGGGATGCCGTCGTCTAGAACGAGCGCGCGCGAGGCGCCGCTTGCGCCGATGCCGCGCAGCGACACGCCCTGCGAGGTCGGATTCGCGCTGCGGCTTCCGGATCGGCGAAACAGCGTGAAGCCCGGCACCTGCCGCAATGCGTCGTCGGTCGTCGACGCCGCGGTAGCCTGCAACGCGTCGCGCGCGATCACCACCACACTCGCCGGCGTGTCGCTCAGCCGCGTCTTCGTCTGCGTCGCCGTCACCACGATGGTCTCCGACGCGGCGGGCGGCGATGTTTGGGGATCGTCGACAAGAACGGCACAAACGGCCAGAAAGGCGAACATCGGCAGCGGGTTACGATAGCGCATGACTTCACGGAAGCTGGCCTTCGCCGCGTTTCTGCTCGCCCTCACCGCCGCCGCGCCGATTCCCAATCACGGCCTCGATCTCGCCGGCATGGACAAGAGCGTCAAGCCCGGCAACGATTTCTACGCGTACGCGAACGGGACGTGGACGAAGAAGACGCCCATTCCGCCCGACCGTCCCGTTTTCGGCGTCTTCTCGATGCTCGACGAAACGGCGAATGAACGGACGTCAAACTTGATCCAGGACGCGGACAAATCGAAAGGCGCGGCCGGTTCTGAGGAGCGCCAGATCGGCGACTTCTACGCGGCGTTCATGGACGAGAAGTCGATCGAGTCGCGCGGATTGAAACCGATCCAGCCCGAGCTCGATCAGATCGCGGCGATCTCCGACAAGCCGTCGCTCGCGCGCATTTTCGGCAGCCAACTGCGCGCCGACGTTGATGCGCTCAACAACACGAATTTTTACACCGACAGACTCTTCGGTCTCTGGGTTTCGCCCGATTTCAACAATCCGACGCGCAATGTCGCCTATCTCCTTCAGGGCGGCCTCGGACTCCCCGATCGCGAGAACTATCTCCGCAAGGATCCGAAGGACGTCGAGCTGCAGACGAAGTATCGCGCCCACATCGCCACCGTGCTTGGACTCGCGCACGTCGCGAACGCGGCCGCACGCGCCGCGGCCATCTACGCGCTCGAGCACAAGATCGCCGAGGCGCATGTCAGCCGCGTTGACTCGGAGGATGTACACAAGGCGAACAATCCGTGGAAGCAGCAGCAGTTCCCGGTCAAGGCGCCCGGACTCGACTGGCCGTCCTACTTAAAGGCCGCTGACCTTTCCGGGCAGCCGATGATCATGGTGTGGCAGCCGTCCGCAGTCACCGGAATCGCGAAACTCACGTCGAGCGAGCCGCTCGCGGTGTGGAAGGACTACCTGACGTTTCACGCGATCGACCGCGCGTCGTATCTGCTGCCGAAAGCGTTCGCCGATGAGCGCTTCAAGTTCTACGGCACGACGCTTTCCGGCGCGCCGCAACAACGCCCCCGCTGGAAGCGCGGCGTCAACGCAACCAACGCCGCCCTCGGCGACGCCGTCGGCAAGCTGTACGTGAAACATTACTTCCCGCCCGCATCCAAAGCCGCTGCGCAGGCGATGGTGAAGAACATCATCGCCGCCTTCGGCCACCGTATCGACAATCTGGCGTGGATGTCGCCCGCGACGAAGACGAAAGCGAAGGCGAAACTGAGCACGCTCTACGTCGGCATCGGCTATCCGGAACACTGGCGCGCCTATGACGGCCTGGTCATCAAACGCGACGACGCCCTCGGCAATGCGATTCGCTCGGAGCTCTTCGACTACCACGCCAGCCTTGCGAAGCTCGGCAAACCGGTTGATAAGACCGAGTGGTGGCTGACGCCGCAAACGGTGAACGCGCTCAACGTCCCGATTCAGAATGCGCTCAATTTTCCGGCCGCGATTCTCAATCCGCCGTTCTTCGATGGAACCGCCGATCCCGTGCTGAACTACGGCGGCATCGGAACCGTGATCGGCCACGAGATCAGCCACAGTTTCGACGATCAAGGCAGCCAGTTCGACGCCGAGGGACGCCTGCTGAACTGGTGGACGAAAGAGGATTTCGCGCACTTCAGCGCTGCTTCCGACCGCCTGGCCGCGGAGTTCGACAAATACGAGCCGCTGCCGGGTATGCACATCAACGGCAAGCTGACGCTGAGCGAAAACATCGCCGACGTGGCCGGTCTCTCCGCGTCGTACGACGGCTACCGCCGCGCCTACGGCGGCAAGCCCGCGCCGTCGGCGGACGGCTTCACCGGCGACCAGCGCTTCTTTCTCGCCTTCGCGCAAGTGTGGCGCACGAAGTCGCGTCCCGAGGCATTACGCAATTCGCTGCTGACGAACGGCCACGCCCCCGGCGAGTTCCGCGCCGACACGGTGCGCAACATCGACGAGTGGTACGCGGCGTTCAACGTGAAGCCCGGCGAGAAGCTGTACCTCGCGCCGAAGGAGCGCGTCAGGGCGTGGTGAGCGGCGTGAGCCGGCGGTTAGCAGGGTGAGGCACCGCATCTTGACAAAGCACAGACAAGAGTGTCTGTGCCACACCAGCTCGCGCGCGTAGCAACAGTCGGCCAAGACGGCAGGATCGATGTGGCACAGACACTCATGTCTGTGCTGGTGAGGCTCGGGACCGTTGAGAAGTTCAAATGCGTTGCGGAAACGATGTCCTCAATGCGACTCCTCGTTCGGCCGGAGCGGCAGCTTCGTCGACACCAGCAGCGCGATGACGAGGAACATCGCGCCGTAGAGCAGTGCGCGGCGGTTTCCGGTGGTCGTGGCGGCGCGGCGGAGTTGGACCATTTCGCCGCGCGTGGCGGGATCGACTCTCGCGAAGACTTCGGCGCCGCCGAATGCCAGCGAGGACGACTCGGCGCGGAGCATGTTGGCGATCGGGACTTTCGACGACTGCGGAACGCGCGGGCTTTGCGCCACGTCCATCTCGAGCGTGGCCAGGATCGTCGAGAGGAGGATTGCGCCGATGATCGCGGCGCCGAGCGACGAGCCTATCTGGCGGAAGGTGTTGGTGAGACCGGACGCCTCGCCGGCTTCGCGCACCGGCACCGACGATAGGGTCAGGTTGTTGATCTGCGAAAGGACCAAGCCGAGGCCGGCTCCGTAGAGGGCGAGGCCGGGGATGAGGAGCGCGAGCGGCATGTCGGCGGCGAGGACGAAACGAAGGATGAGGATCGCGACGATGTTGATCACGATGCCGCTCTGGATCAGACGCTTGTGCGGGATGCGTTTCGTCAGCGTTGCGGCGAGCGGGGAAACGATGAGGAGTGCCAGCGACATCGGGAGCAGCGTCAGTCCGGTATGGAACGCGTCGAGCTGTTTGACCGCTTGAAGGAAGACCGGCATTGAGAAAATCACACCGTTCTGCGCAAGCATCAGGAGGCCGGTGATCGTCGCGCCGGCGACGAACGATGCGTTCTTGAAAATCCGCATCGAGACGATCGGCGTGCCGCCGCGTTGCTCAAGGCGGTACTCCCAGATGCCGAACACGATCAGGACAGCGAAACCGATGGCCCACGAAATCGGCGTGATCGAGATTGCGCCGGGCTGCCAGAGCGGGAACGGCTTCTGCGCGCGGATCCATCCGTACGTCGTCGATTCGATGATTCCGAAGACGACGAAAAAGAGGCCGATCGCCGACAGCAATACGCCCAGCCAATCAATCTGCTTGCCGTGGCGCTCGCCGCTGTCTTCGATGATCACCGATCCGGCCAGCAGGATCGCCACGACGACGACGTTGATGCGAAAGCCCCATCGCCATGAAAAATGCGTGGTCAGAAATCCGCCGAGAATAGGGCCGATGGCGGAAGCCGCGGCAGCCACGCCGCCCCAGATCCCGAATGCAATGGCCCGGTCGTGGCCGCGATACCTGGTGATGAGCAGCGACGCGGTGGCCGGCATCATCATGGCCGCGCCGATGCCTTCGATGATCGACTCGCCGGCGATGAGCGTCGGGATGTTGCGGCTGATCGACGCAATGAACGAGCCGATGGCGAAGATGGCCGCGCCGAGGTTGAACATCCGTTTGCGTCCGAAGAGATCGCCGAGGCGGCCGCCGGTGACCGTGAGCGCGGCGAGGGTAAGCGAGTAGGCGGAGATCACCCACTGCAGACTCTGTAGCGTCGTGTGCAGCTCGCGGATGAGCGTGGCCAGCGAGACGTTGAGCAGCGTCGTGTCGATGATGACGATGGCCAGCGCGAGCGAAAGGACGAGGAGCTGCCCCCATTTGCGCAGAAAACTGTCGTTCGCCGAAGTCATGAAGGCGGACGGCAGTTCAAGATGATTGCCATGTGATGGGGCGCGGCGCGCGAACGCCCGCGCGCGCGATCGTCATGGCGTGTCGATCGTCGTCGTTTGTCCAGCGTTGATCAACACGGGGATGCTCTGCACAACTTTTCCGTCGCTGCCGATGAGCGTCAGCATGTAGGAGCCGGGCGGCATCGATTCGTATGGGCCGTTCGTTCCCGGACGGAGCATGCCGAGGCCGCGACGAGGACCGCCGTCGGGAAGGTCGAGCCTGGCGCGTTGCGCGGTGCGTGCGCGGATCAGGAGAGCGCCGGCGCGGACGAGCGCTACGGCAACGTCGCCGGGCGCCGTGAGACTCTGCGATTTGAAGACGTAGCCGCGCGCGCCGATCGATGCGGTGTAGTTGCCCGCCTTCAACCATGCCCGGAACGTCCCGCTATCGACACGGGTCGCCTCCCCGCGCAAACTGGCGCCCGTCGGATCCTGGATGAACACGTTCGCGTCGACCGGTGCGCCGGTGACGGAATCGGTGACGTGAATCGTGATCGCCGGCGTCTGCTCCAGCCGCACGTCGACATCCGGCGTGGAGCCGTTCGCGACGACGACGGATTGCGACGCGACCGCGTACTCATCGCGGCTGACGGAGAGGTCGTAGGTAGCGTCGGGGAGTGTGTCGATCGCGAACCGGCCGTCCGAGTCGGTCGCGGCAGCGCCATTGGCCGGCAATCGCGACGTCAGCGTCACGCGCGCGCCGGCCAGCGGCGCGCCGGAGCGTGCGTCGACCACCCGTCCGCGCAACGTCGCACCGTGGATGTCGACGTCGAATGTACCGCTCGCCGCGGCGGTGTACTTCGTCTGGTATTGCAATGCGCCCGTGCTGGTTACGCGCACTGAGTAATCGCCGATGGCCAGGCCGGCAGCGGTGTACGTGCCGTCCGTCGAGATCATCGCGTTGACGTACTGCCGCTGCGAATCCGGCGATGACGGAGACAAGCCGGCCACGCCTCCTACGACGCCCGGCCCATTGCTGGCCGGCCGCGCGATGACGGGGATAAACGTGATGTTGCCCAACGACAGCGGCACGCCGCCCTTCGTCACGCGGCCGGTGACGGTGATGCCTTCTTCGAAATTCAGCTCGACCGCCGGCGCGATGCCGTTTTCGATGACGATCGTTTTGAATGGCGCCGTGCGGCGGCGTCCGGCGGTGACGAGAATTGCTTCGACGCGCACCTGGCCATCGGGGAGACCGGGCAGCGCGAACGTGCCACTGGCATCGGCGTTCGTCTGATTGCGTGACGTTCCTCCCGAAGCGGTGACGACGACCTGCGTCAACTCCTCCGGCGGAAGACCGCTGACGCGGCCGGTGATGGTCGCGCCGGCGTCCAGAGTCATCGTGAGCGGCCGCGCCTGCGGCACATCGACGTCCGTCACATCCGCACTGACCATCCCTTCCTTCCGCGCCGTCACCTGGTACTTGCCGTCGCTGAGTCCGGCCACGGTAAACGCGCCGTCGCCGTCGGTGACGTTCATGTTGGAATTGCGCCGCCCGCCGCCGGTCCATGCATCGACATAGGCGCCGACAACGCCGCGGCCGGAGCGATCGACGACGCGTCCGCGCAGCTCGTGACCGGGATCGAGCTCGACGTCGAGGTGAACATCGGCTCCGCCCTTGACCTCGACGCTTTTTTGCGCGGGGACGAAGCCGTTCTTATTGAAGCGGATCGTGCGCTCGCCTTCCGCCACTCCATCCATTTTGTAGAGACCGTCGGCGTCCGTGCTGATCGGGTCCGACATCATTGGGGACATCTGCGGCATCCGTTGCGCTTCCGGCCGCACGTCGACACCGGCGACCGGCGTACCGCCCGCGGTGACGCGGCCGGAAATCGTGGCGCCGCGATCGAGCTGGATGTCGATCCCGCTCACTGTCTTCCCATCCTCGGCGACGACGTCTCCGCGCGAACCGAGTACATAACCGGCGGCGCGCACGTAGAGGTCGACCGTGCCGGGCGGCACGTTGTCGATGGCGTAGTGGCCGTCGTCGGCGTGAATTGTTTTTCCGTCGGAGCCGTATCGGTACGGATGCGGGTTGCGCGGCGGCAACGCGATCGTGAAGTCTGTGACCGGCTGCTGCGTGGTGCGGTCGATGACGCGGCCTTCGATGCGCGCCCCAAGCGGCATGGTGATGGTGACGTTCTTCGCGGGGGCGGTGACGCTGACGGCCGGCGACGACAGGATGCCGTCGCTCGAATGCGCGGTCAGCACCGCCGGTCCCGCGGCGATGCCCACCAGCTTGAACGTGCCGTCAGCGGCTGTCTCCGCGGTGCGCGGCATTACCCCGGTCGGCGTTTCGACCATCGCATCGGCGACGGGAGTGCCGTCCGGACGAACCACGCGGCCGCTGATCTCGATGCCGCGATCGACCGTCACGACGATCGTGGCCGACCGCGAGGTCAGTACCTGATTCTGCAACCGGACCGGCGCGATGTCATCACCGGTCACCGTGAAGTCGTGACGCCCCTCGCTCGTGCGCACGGCCACGAGGCCGTCGGCGCCGGTGCGGCGGCAATCGGGCTTGGACGGGTCGGCGCAACCGACGCCGGTCGCGCGCTGCATCCCCTGATCGCCCATCTTCGAGACGTTGACGAGGGCGTTCGGCGCCGGCTGCCGCTGCTTGTCGACCACACGCACCTGCACCACGAAACCATGCGGGAGCGTGATGACGATGTCGTTCCTGACTTCGGCCGGTTTCCAGATCCGCGATGCCGTCGAGACGCTGACGTACTCGCGCTTCGATGCGGACAGCGGCGTCGGAAATGTCCCCGGTTGTACGCGTACCGTGAATTCGCCGTTCGCGTTCGTCAACGCGGTCCGTGCGCGCGAAGAGTTGCCGGTCGCGGAGACGATCGCACCGGCGATGGCCTTGCGGTCTTCATCGATGACGCGCCCCTTCGCGTACGCATACGCCTCCGCCGTGAAGGCGCGCGTGCGCGTGGCCGGCAACGTCACGGAAGCCGAATCGATGGCATACGTGGGATGCATGCCGGCGATCTGGTACGTGCGCGGAAGCAGAGATAGGAAACTGAACGCGCCTTTCGCATCAGTCACGGCCACGTTGAACTCATCGTCGGGAGTGCTCATCGTCATGCGGGCGCCGGCCGCCGCGCCGCCGCGGCCGGTCTCGTGGACTGTTCCGGTGAATGTCGCCGCGGGCGCGAGGCGGATTTCCGCCGTTGCCGTCTTCGGCCGTACGCCGCTCCCCGCCTCGCTGCCGCGAACGGCGGAGATCGACTGCCACTTGTCGGGCGCATGCGCGATGGTGAAGGTGCCGTCGTCCGCGGACTCCGCCAGCGGCCAGCCGTTGATCGACACAATCGCGTGCGCGACCGCACCAGCCGCGTTGACGACACGCCCGCGCACCGCCACGCCGCGCACCAGCTTCGCCTCGATCCCATCGATCCCTGAATAGCGGCTGATCGCATAGTCAGGGTGAACGATCCATGCGCTCGTGCTGAACGGCGCCGGCACTTCGCCCGCCGCATTCGTCCGCGAAACGTCGAAGCCCGCAACGACGATCGCATTCGCCACCGGCTTGCCGCCGCTGGTCACACGCAGTACTCGGGACGGAGGCGGTCCGAGCACGATCGCGCCGAGGTCGTCGCCGTCGACCGTGGAGATCAGGTTGTGCGCGCGCGATGGAGCATCGACGAGGACATCGACGGCGACGGCGCCTTTCACATCAAGCGAGAACGTCCCGTTCTCAGCCGTCTGCGCGCTCGCCACCGGCTCGCGCTCGATCTTCCCCGCGAGGATGCGCGTCCGCATCGCGGACGAGCTCTCCGCGGCATACGCCCGAATCGTCGCGCCGGCGATCGGCTTCGCGTCCGTGTCGAAGATGGTTCCGGTAATCGCAGCGTAGACGTTCGTGGAAGCACTGACAGCGAGAAGGAAGGCGAGCTTGCGCATATCGATTCCGACGAATGATCCGCTGAGACGTTTCAAGGAGGCGTTTTCGCGATCTACTGCCTGAAGAATTTCTGCCCCTCGGAACATCCGAGGTAGTTTGACAACTGTGCGGGTAGCGTACAACTTCTATGTCTACATGATGACGAACAAGTCGTCTGAGGTGCTGTACACGGGCGTAACGAACGATCTGCAGCGGCGCCTATGGGAGCATCGAAACTCGCGCGGCCCCGCCTTCGCCGCGCGGTACAACTACCACCGTCTCGTCTACTTCGAATGGTCCCAGGACATCCGCGACGCGATTGCGCGCGAAAAACAGATCAAAGGATGGTCGCGCGCGAAGAAGGAAGCACTCATCGCGACAACAAATCCCGAGTGGAACGCCCTCTCAAACGCCTGGTCCGGCTGACGTGTCATTCCGAGCCGGCGGCGCCCCGGACGGGGCAGAGCGCGGCGAGGAATCCCCGGCTGATAACCAGGGGAGGGCGGGGGATGTGTGCCAGCCCCCTCCCTCTCTGGTTACCAGCCGGGGATTCCTCGCCGCGCTTTGCCCCTCCGGGGCGCCGCCGGCTCGGAATGACAGGTCCACCTATTGGAGAGTTTTCGCTCAGTCGCCTCCCCTCCCGCACAATTTCCGGCACGAACCTTGAGAAGGAAACAGTGTGATGGAAAAGAGGCTTTGCGAAATTTGCGGTCATTCGCGTGCGGCGCATGTCGACGGCGTTCATTGCGCACTTTGCCGTTGCAGTTCGGAGCGGCCCGCGGCGGTGCAGGAGTCGCTCGTGTTTCGAAGCGCACTTCCGGTCCGCGCCACGCGAATCGGTCGAAAAAGGTAAACGCGTTCGAAGGATTACTTCGGCGAAAGCCGTCGTTGCGATCTCCATGAGCGAAAAGGCCACGAAAACTTCCAAGACCGTCACCGTGTCCGAACGCAACCTGCAAAGCGCCGCGCTCCGTCTGCTGCCGAAGCACAACAAGCTCGTTTCCCCCGAGGTCGATTACCTTCGACGCGTCCTCGGCGAGCGCGCCACGCAGCAGCAGATCGATGAAAAAGTGCTGCTGGTTCGCAAGCTCCCCTGGTCGGAAATCGTCCACGATTGAACGAGACCGAACTCCCTCCCGAAGAGACGCCGCGCGCGGAACCCGCGTGCAATTCGCCATTGCCCGACGAAACTCCGCGTCCTGAAATCCGCGCTGCGTTTGAGCCCACCTGCTGCGGCTCAGGGTGCGCGGACTGTCCGTTCTGAAAAGGGAGACGGTTCACGCGGAGGCGCGGAGACGCGGAGAGAGGCCGAGAAGGAACGCCACAATCGCTGCCGGAATGGCCGATGAAAGAATGTCTACGAGGCCGTGGTAACGCATGAAGATCTCCAGCGCGAAATACAAAACAACGGCAACGGCCAGAGGAACGGTCCACCGGCGTTGGAACGCGGCGATCGACATGGCGAGCGACGCCGCGAACGCCGAGTGCGTGCTGTAATCGAGACCGCGCGAGGCCCAGAACTGGTTGTGGTCATCGATCGCACGAACGAGGTAGACGAAGCCGATCGCCATTCCGGTTGCGACGTAATAGGCAATCGTCGATCGTAGCGTCCGCGGGCGGCTCACGAAAGGAAGCGCAAGCGCAAGGATCGCCAGCAGCGGATTAAAAGAATTCGCGATTACCGCGAGGACACCGTGAGTTGTCACTTTTCTCCGCGCCTCCGCGCCTCCGCGTGAAGAATTACCGCACCAGCTGCCCCACCGCCGCCAACCGCTCGCGGTACCGACGCCCCGCGGCGGCCGGACTGAATTGCGAGCGGATCGTGTCGCGCGCGCATGCGCCGATCTTCGAACGAAACTCGGCGTCGTCGAAGATACGGCGCATCAGGCGCGCCGCATCGTCGACATCCGGCTCCGCCCATTGCTGGCCGGCCGCGTACGGACCGTAGGCGTGATCGAGCGTCACCACTTCGTACGCGACCGGGCAGGAGTTGCCGGCGTTCATGAAATCCATGTTGCCAGACCAACCCGTCGCCACGACCGGCTTGCCGAGGTACATCGCTTCCGCGAGGATCAACCCGAACCCCTCCGAACGATGCAGCGACACGACCGCGTCACACGCGGCCAGGAGTCCGTTGACGCGCGCACGTGACATCACGCGATCGCTTAGGTAAACGTTAGGAATGCCGCGGATCTGATTGGCGAGCCGCGCGTAATCGCGGCGATATTGGTCCGCGCGGCTGGTCTTGATCAGGAGCGCCGCCGGTGCGCCGGCCGGCAACGCGCGCCGAAATGCCTCGATCGCGCCGAGTGGATTCTTTCGCTCCATGACGCTGGCGAAATCGAACATGCAGAGAAAGGTGAACCGGCCACGCGGAACGCCAAGCTCTTCGGGGCTGCACGTTTCGATCTCCGTCACTTCGAGTCCGTGCGGCATGTGGATGACCGGGATCGAAACCTTGGCGCTGACCGCTTCCTGAATGAACGCGCTCGGCGCCCAGATTTCGTCGAGCGGCGCCGCCGACCGCGCATACACGTCCGGCAGCTCCGGCAGCTCCCAATGCCAGCAGCCGATGTTGTACGCGCTTGCGTCGAACACATGAGGCAGCCGCGTGTGCACCTCGGGCAACTGATCGGCGTTCACGTGAAAGATGCTTGTGCGGTACATCGCATGCTGCACGTCATCGCTTCCGGCGTCGAGCATGTGATACGCGATCCCAGCCGCTTCGCACGCGTTGCGGCAGAGCCGCGCGGATTCGCCCACGCCGGTGTCATGCGACACGTTGCCGACGATGTTCAGCCCCGGCGGCAACGCGCCCCGCGGACGCGGCGGCGGCGATACGGTTTCGCGGCGCCCGAGCAGAAACTCGCGCGCGGCCTTGCGCACCGGCGGCGGAAAAAGAGCGACCACCGGCCGCAACCGCGACAGCGACGTATACGCGGCCGCCGCCACCCGCGACAATCGAGCGCCACGGCGCCGCCGCTGGCGAGGCTGGTGGCGGAAGAGCTCCGGATGTTGAAACGGATCCTCGCCCGCCGCTGTCTGCAGCGCGGGAGAATTCCGGTACGCGACGCGGGCGGCGTCCGGGATCGGCGTGCCGTCGCTGAAAAAACCGAAGGCGTAGCGCGCATTGCGAAACGACTCGTAGCCCGCGGCGCGGATCGCGGCGTCGTAGTCGGACATGAGTTTGCGGGCATCGCCAACCTCCGTCACGCGCAAGGCGAAGTCGTGTCGCGAAGCCATGCGCGCATCGGACGGATCGAATCCGCTGAAGTGGAAAAAGCGCAGCGGCTGGCCGTTCACGGTCGCGCTGCTGCCGTCGCCGCGAACCGTCCGTTGGCCGAGGTTCCAGTAGGCTACGTTGTAGCCATCGTGGCGGAGAATGTGGACGCCGTCGAAGAATCCCGGAGTCAGATCGATCCACTTTTGATCGACGAAGATCCCGTTCGCGACGTCGACGACGCATTGAAACTCCAGCTTCTCCTGCCACCAGGCCAGGAACGTACTGAGTGACGGACGCCGCGACACCGCGAGGAAACCGAGGTTGTAGGTGCCGGCCTGCAGGATCGTGCGTTCGCTCGGATGGTCATCGCCGCCGATCGGCCCCGTCAGATGCGGCGTCAGCACCAGGAACGCGTCCGATTCCGCAACCTCGAAGAGCGCACTGTAAAGACGAATGTCCGGATCGAGATAGACGACGCGGTCGTATCCACGCGCGAAGAGATGCTCGAACATCCACGGCTTCGCAGCCGTGTTCAGCTCGAGGATCGTGTAGCGAAAACAAAACTGCAGGCGGCCCGGCAGCGGCAACGCATCGAGTGACACGGTCTCAAACAACTCTTCCCTGATCGCCTTGCCGTCATCGCCGACCAGCAGGACGTAGCGCTCCCATTCCGGCTGATGCGTCCGCAACGACTGCATGAGCACGCGCGCGAAGTGCCGGTAATTGGGAGAAATGATGGAGAAGACCGCGGTCCGCAAGTGCGAGCGTTCTACCACGGGATTATGATGGGAATCGCTCTTGACAATGACTCGCACCGTCCAGAACCGCGTCAAGGAGCTCCGCACCGCCCTCGGCTGGACGCAGCAACAGTTGGCGGATGCGGTCGGCGTCTCGCGCCAGAGCATCAACTCGATCGAGCGGCAGCGCTACGAGCCAAGCCTTTCGCTGGCACTGACCTTCGCGCGCGTCTTCGGCTACGCCACCGACGAAATCTTCCAGCTGGAGGAGAAGAAATGAAGCTCCCAATCCTCGGCACAATTGACGAACGCTTCCTCACCCACCGCCTCCGCTCCACGAGCATCGGCGGCCTCGCCGCCATCCTCGTCGCCGCCGCCTTCTTCTTCTACAACCTCACCAACCACATACTTCGCTGGGACCTCTTCGCGATCGTGGCCACGGCGGCCGTCGTGAAGATGGGATTGATGATCTGGTATCGGATGAGGGACTGAGGAGGCCGATTGGAATTCGAACTTCAACCGACCCTGACCGGCACACTGATCGAGCTTCGCCCGCTCCGGGCGGACGACTTCGATGCGCTCTTCGCCGCGGCGAACGATCCTCTCATCTGGGAGCAGCATCCGGAGTCGAACCGCCACGAGAAAGCCGTCTTCCAGCGTTACTTCGATAGCGCGATGGAGTCGGGCGGCGCATTCGCGGTGATCGAACGCCGTTCCGGCAGAATCATCGGCAGCTCGCGCTACTGGAACCTGAAGCCTGAGGAGAGCGAAGTCGAGATCGGCTGGACATTTCTCGAACGCGCGTTCTGGGGCGGACGTCACAATGGCGAATTGAAGTCGCTCATGCTCGCGCACGCATTCCGCTTCGTCGATCGCGTCGTCTTCACGGTCGGCGAGAACAATCTCCGGTCGCAGAAGGCAGTGGAAAAGATCGGCGCCAGGCGCGTAACGTCGGTCGACCGCACCAGCGCCGACGGAACCGTGCGGCGGAATGTCATCTTCGCGATCACGCGGTCATGACGATCCGCTACCGGCCCGCTGCAAGGACGGCCACCATTGCCAACCCGACGACGGCGTAGAGCACTCGATAGCGCGCCTGCAGCCGGCTGACGCTCTCGTACGTGAAGCCCTCGCGCAGCGTCTGGAAAGACCAGAAAAGTTGAATGGGAAAGAGGACGGCGAGCCCGGCGAGCGGTCGCAGGAGAATTCCGCGCATGGCCAGCGCGACGAGGAGGATCTGGGCCAGACTGAATAGGACCAGACTCCCGGCAAACGTCCGGCGCCGGCCGAAGACGACGGCGTTGGTCCTGATGGCGTTGATCGCGTCGCTATCATGATCGCGAATCTCCTGCGTCAGGTGGCCCGCGACAAAGATCAGAGCGAAGAAGGCGGCGATGGCAAGCCCGCGGCCGTCGATGGCATGACCGATGGAGTAGCCGAGGAGAAAGTGCACGATTCCGCCGGAGAGGTGGGCCACGGAGTTGAGGAGCGGTCTCCCCTTCCAATTGAATCGCGGCAACGAGTAGAGCGCGCTCAGCGCGGCAATCGCCAGCGACAACGCGAGCGTCATCGGTCCGAGCCGGCTGAAGAAAAGAAGACTCAGGACCAACAAGCCGGTCGTGAGGCCGCCGATCTCGTTCCGCCCGACGCCTTTGGCGGTGAAGACGCGCGACGCTTTGTTCGGGTCGGCGAGATCGGTGGTGAGGCCCGACCAGTCATTGAGCATGAAGACGTGCGCGACCAGAAAGACGTTCGCGGCCAGCAGAATCGCTACGCGCGCGAGATCGTGCGCCGCGGGATGCTGAATCGCGAGCGCGGCGCCGAGCAGCGGCGGGCCCTGCAGAACGAGAATGTCCTGCGGGCGCAGACAAAAAAGATAGCGATGCGCGGAGACTTTAGTTGCCGCGATGGGGGTGTTCGTATTCGTCATAGAGTCGAAGCCAGAGCGCGTAGCCGGCATCTTCCGACCAGTAGTATCGGGAGACGCTCGCGGTGAGGTCGTTGTGGTAGAGGAGCGGAGGATTCGTCCGTAAGAGCGCAAAGTCGTCGCGCGCGAGCGCACGCAGCGCGGCGCGGCCGCGCACCGGGTCGGGCGGCGTCGTCTTCTCCGTCAGCAGTCGGACGACGGACACCCAGATCTGCTGGTCCGGGATATCAGTCCGCAGGCGTGAATCAGGCAGTTCCAGCGCGCAGCCGGCGCGTCGGAGATCGGAGATGCGCAGGATGGGAATCAGCGGCGTCTTTCGATAGTAGACCCAGACCCGATCGTCATCGATTACCGGTCGAAGCGCTTCACAAAGTGCGCGGCCGGCGTCCGGCCGCACTTCGGAAAGAAGTTGCAGCAAGTGCATCTGGATCGCGATGTCGACAGGGTTCGGATCGCGACCCGGATCGAGGCACTGAAATTCACTACGCGGAGCGAGCCACGAACGATAGAGTCCCTCGGGCGTCCGATAGCGGTCGATCGTCGCCAGTGCAGCAATCAACCGGCTGCGGTCCCGATCGGGTGCGAGCCGCCAGACCAGCGCCGTGTCGTCCGTATCGGGTGTGATGACGCAGCCGAGAGTCCCGATGCCGGGACCGTTCGGCAGACCGTGGTAGCGCACCAGTCCGCCCGGCTCGATCTGGCGGGTGAGCTGCCGGCGAGCGCGCTGCAAGGTGTCGTCGAAACCGCCGGCGGCAGCCACGGGATTGAGCAGATCGACGAGCATCGCGGTCAGAAACGTGTTCATTTCCAGATGAGGATCATGAAAGCGCGTCCCGCTCGTGTAGGCGGTGAGCCAGTAACCGTCCGTCTGCTGGTGTTCCCGGATTCGGGCTACAGCCGTTCTGAAATTTTCATCGAGATCAGCCGTCCGTACCATCAGGGCGCGCTCGCCGAGGTAATGGCCCTCGCGCCTCCCGGTTGCCCAAGCGAAGGCCGCCAAGCGATGTTCGCCGCGAGTAAGGGCGGCAGTGTCGAGCGCGATGCGCCAGCCAGCGGGACTCGCTGCATGCAGCGTCTCGCGGACGTCGGGCCGGTCGAAAAAGACGGTTGAGGCGATGCTCTTCCGGCCGTCGATCGTGACCACCACCTGCGCGGGGGTTTGGTCTCCGGCCAGCGCCCAACCGGTGACGGAAGAGGGCTGCCCCGCGGTGACGGCGTTAGTCGCGCGTCCTCCGCTCTCGATGGCGTCGAGGCTCCCCTGCATCGCCACCGTCAACTCCGCGGGTGCGAGGCCTTGCCTCAAGGATGTGATGAAGGGAGCGTTCCGCCACTGCCACGCGGCGCGCATATCCTGCATTTCTTCACCGCGGTCCGCGGCGTAGATCGGGAGGTCGACCGACGGGTCGTATGAGAACGCTCCGATCGCTTCGATGGAGACCGACACGCCAACCGCGATCAGAAAGCACGCCCGTCCAACACCGCGCAGCGCCGAAACCGGCGGCACGAGCATCCACATGAGCAGCGGCAGACAGTCCGTCATGTAGCGCGGCCCCCAGGAGAGGCCTCCCCGCCAGTCCGCTTTCGCGTAAAGCACGAGCTGGATCGCGACCGCCACGCTCATCGCCATCGTAAGAACCCACCCGTCACGACCGCGCCGCGGCTGCCGCCAGGCTGGTAAGAGGAAGAGCAGAAAGGGCGAAAAGACGAGCAATCCTCGGGTCGGGCTGACCAGCAATGCGCCCACTCCCGGAAGGAGGGGGTGATTGAAGAATCGTGCATGGCCAAGCAAGCCATAACCGCCGCCGCCGTTGCCTGTCGTGTAAAGGTTGTAGAGCAGCACCACGAGCATCGGCAGCGACGCCGTGGCGGCGAGCAGCACCGCCCGCCGGCGGCCCGCCCAAACGATTGCGTAAACGCCGAGCGCCGCCGCGAGGATCAAATCCGGCGGTCGGGTGCCGGCGATGAGTCCCAGCAGCAATCCCGTCGCAAGCACCCTGGGCAGGTTGCGCGGCATCGTGAGAAAAAGCAGAGCCGCGATCACCAGCAACTCCGCCATCCCGTGCTGCCACAACGCCTGGCTGCTGATCACCCAGGTGGTCGTGCCGAACGCATATGCGACGGTGAGCAGCAGTGCGATTGACGATTTCGCGCGCCTGCGCAGCAGCAGATAGAGGAGCGAGGCGGAGAGCGCCGCCAGCAGCGAGGCGGAAAGCTTCTCCATGACTCTCGCGACGCTATCCAGCCGCGCATCCGTCCAACCGCG
Source organism: Thermoanaerobaculia bacterium (assembly GCA_036264035.1). Lineage (GTDB taxonomy): Bacteria > Acidobacteriota > Thermoanaerobaculia > Gp7-AA8 > Gp7-AA8 > JADGNZ01. The sequence goes on from DATART010000045.1 coordinate 23,281, forward strand.
CCGATGAAGGTAACTGAGCGCCGGAACGTATAGCGGCGCGAGGAGCACCGGCACCACTATGGGGTACATCGAGATGACGTGTCCATCGGGCCGAGGCAGAAGCCAGAAGGCCTCTCTGCCCCGCCGCCCCTGCGCCGCGATCCTGGCGACCGGATCGAGAAAAATCGTGTGGTACTGGAGGATCGCGAACGGCAGATACCGCGCCGGATAGGTATCGCCGGCACTGATGGCCCGCAGGTTGGCGTTGTAGATCACCAGGCAACACAGCCCGATCAGAACGCTCGTCCGCAGCCTCCCTCCGCCGCTAGCCGCGCCATCGACATTCGCGTCAGCCGCAGGCGGCGCACCATCGCGCCCAGTCATGGAGTCACACTCATTCAGGGATTTCGGGATTCACCGTGCTCGCTTCAACGCAAGCGGACGAAGTCCGAAGACTACTACAGGGCGGGTCCTCGAAACGGCGATCACCAACGCGCCGCCGCGCGTGAATCGCCGCCGAGAGGGAGTCCGCAGCACGATCAAAACTGAACGACTCAACGCCTGAAAGCTCGACACCCCACTCGCCCGAGAGGAACTTTTCGACGATCCGCTTACGCTCCGCGAGCATCGAATCGTCCACCTGAAGGGTCGTCTGTACCGCCGCCGATGGCGCGAGACCCGCGCGCAGCAATTCGGCGCCGGTCTCATCGAGTGAACGTCCTTGCTGCGAAGCGCGGACTATCAAGTCCTCAACGAGATCCTTCGGCAGATCATAGGGTGGTAGTCATTCTGAGAAGTCTGGATATTCTCATCGCCTTGGTCAAACTCGGCAACCGGAGCGCAGGTGGCGGTAACGACGGAGTTTGCGGGAAGGACGGCGAAAGAAACCGTGGCTGGCCCGACGGCGCCTCGCCGCCGAGCCGTGCGCAATGGCTTATTTGACCAACTCCCCTTCCACCACGCAGTGCCACGAGAACGGCACATCGGGCTTGCGCTCTCCGCCCGGCTCGAAGCTGTGGATGGAAATGTCGTCGCCGAGGACGAGCGCCACGAGGAACGTGGGAGGCGGCGGAAAGCCCCCTGCTGCGGCCTTGCTTTCGACGATCCCGTACGTCGGCGTAGCCACAACCGACGGAACGCTGTTGTGACGCGGGCCCGGAGGGTCGCACGTCACATCCCCCAGGCGAATGCGCCACACGCCATTCCCATCGGTCACGCCGTGGCCCGCGTAGACGTACGCGTACGACGAATCGCACTCCTGCCCACGAGGTACGTCGCCCCCTTCGAGGGGAACGTTCTTCACCCGCACGGGGTCCTGCTTCCACTGCACCAATCGGCTCATAGAGCACCTCCGGGAGACTTAGAAGGACAGATATCTGAAAGTCCCCACCGGCTGGTGCTACTGCTTATGTGAACGCGCATGGGAAAAGTCGATCCAAAGACTGGCGGTCGACGAGTTTTCGCCATCGACGTCTCCAGGATTCGTTCCGCTCCTCGGCAGAGGCGCGGTCGGCAGCACGTCTTTCCGCAACGCCTGAAAGCTCGACACCCCACTCGCCCGAGAGGAACTTTTCAGCGATCCGCTTCCGCTCCGCCAGCATCGCCTCGCCCACCTGAACGGTCGTCTTTACAGGCGCGGATGCCGCGAGGCCTGCGCGGAGCAACTCTGTGACAGTCTCATCGAGCTTGCGCCCTTCCTGGGAAGCGCGGATGGTCAAGTCCTCAACGAGATCCTTCGGCAGATCGAGGGTGGTAGTCATTCCGAGAAGTCCATTCCAAAAGGTTCTAACCAAGCCGATGGCCTGGCCAGGATAGGCTTCCGTAGCTTCGTTTCGAAGCATCGATGCTCTGTTTCGAAGCATCGATCTTGATCCGCAGATGACGCAGATTGAGGTAGTGGTCTAGTTTGACGCGGAAGTTGTAACATCAGGTCATGTCAAGAGATCACACCTTGCCGAACTGTTGGTGTAAGCACGATGATGACGATCACGACGTGACGCCGACTCCGCTCGCTCAGGACAGGACGGAACGCGTCAGTTGCAACCGATGCGACTAAGAAGCGCGGTCGCAAAGAGATCGCTAAGGCCTACGCCGCCTCCGCTTCGCTCCACATATCCAGCGAGAGAAGATCGGCAGCCGTCCAGCGATACTCGGTGAGTCCTGCCGCCATCGCCGGAGTCTGGCCTTTCAGCGACTGATGCTTCCGGCAGAAGTTGTAGTAAACGACGGTGATCGCGAGCATGTGGCAGTGGTTCTCAAACTTCTTTGAGAAGCCATTCGTCAGCCGCGTGAAGCGCCGATTCTGCATGCGAAGCGTCAGGTTCCAACGCTCCATGAACGAGGTCGAAACGTGCTTCATGTCCGGCTCTCCGATCGCCGCCGTTTTCTCGATCGAGAGCAGCCGTCCCGGTGAGTACCTACTCGCCGCACTCTGCGGATTCATCCCCGGCTGCGGACTACTACTGCCGTACGTTTTGACGACTTGGCCGAGGCTCGCATCGCCGGGAGGGAAACTCTTACTGACCGCATCGATGTAGTACGCCAGACCATCGGAGGAGATTTGAACGTACTCCGACGACATGCGCGAGCGGAGGTCGGAGAGGAGCGCGTTCGCGGCTTCGCTACTGCGGTTACTCGCCAGCCACGAGATCATCAGCTTCGAATCCGCGTCGAGTGCCGTCCATGTCCAAATCGAGCCGATGCCTACGGTCTCCTGCAACTCGGCGGGAACGTTCTTCTGTTTCATACTGCAAAACGACCAAACTTCGTCAAGCTGCACGCGCTCGGATGCGACCTCGCGCACGACGGAATCGTGGAACCTCGCGCACGCCGTGCCGACTTCGCGAATGAGGCTTAGCACCGTCATCTTCGCCGCGCCCGTCATCCGGCAGGCTGAGGCGATGGAGTTGCCCTCGATCAGGGCCATGACGATGCGGGCGCGTTGGTCACTCGGCAGCTTGTTCATGCACAGCAATATATGCTTGAGGGGTCAGGAAATCAATGCTTGAGGGGTGAAGGTGTTGGCAAACTTTGTAAACTTTTCAATTCGGGACTTCCACTACCGTCAGTCGCGTTATACTGCGCGAACAAACAGGTTAGTAGAGGACCGGCGACAAGAGCCCCCGGGCTCTCCCGTGGCAACACGGGTAGCCGGTCCTAAATCATTTCAATAGTAGAAGTTGTTGCCGGCTCCGAAGAGATCAAACTCGGTCGTGATGTGGTGCTTGATCAAGTCGTAACTCCTAGTGTCGCCCCTTTCCCACTTTCGCTGGATTGCCCATGCGCAGTAGTCGGCAACTTGTAGACAGGGGTGACTAGCATCGCTCCAGCATGCAACCTGAGTGGTCGCTGTCGCCACCTGCTTCATGACGGAAGTTACGGCAGCGTGAAAACTTTGCCGTTTCTTGGCGGTGCCGAGCGAGGCACTCACGACTAACAGATTGTCACCCCTGCTGGCAATCTTCGGTGCGACGTGCTTCATGTGCATGTACCAAGCCGTTTGGTAAAAGCGCTCCTCCGTCACCCTCACGTGGGGGTACGTTTTCCGCTTCTCCAGGATGACGGCATCGACGCGTAGCGGCGTAGCTGCGACGATCGGAAAGACCTCATCACGAACCGCTTGCTTATCGGTGGTCGCGTGAAACTGGTCTTGATCTAGGCCTATACCCCGGAGCGCCATATCATGCCGCAAGTCGAGGAGTTGATTGCCGACTCCGCAGTCCGGCATCGTCGCCGTGACGAGAATGAAATACTTGCTGGCGGATGGCTTCGGACTGAAGTCGAAGTTCCCGCACTCATCTGCAAACACATACTTTCGAGACATTTGTCTTCCGCCTACAGCGGCCTTGACTCTGACACCGATAGCATGCAATATTGCACGTGCAGGTCGTACCGCGTTCTATAAAAATGGCGCTCCCGGCAGGACTTGGACCTGCAACCGTCGGCTTAGTAGGCCGCCGCTCTTTCCGATTGAGCTACGGGAGCACTTAAGGTCACCACGGGCCGTTCCTGTCCGCCGCCAAGCTAAGTCAGGGACGGCCCTTCGTGTTGGTTGCCGCTTCCCGTCCCGGTGACATGGATTCGGGAAGCTATCGCGCGTGTCACTCCATCACCCCCTTTGCTCCTTCCTTACTGCTCGATACGTAGCTGGTTTCGATCCCTTCGCGATGCTGCCCTCCGCGACCATTCGCGATAGGGCCGCGTGGACTGACGGCCGCCTAGTCGGGTCAATATTCGCGGACGCTATCATCTCGTCAATGGTGAAATCGCGATCAGGTTGGGTCATAAGCCCTCTCCGAAGTTCCTTGGATAGTCCTCTAACAGGCGCCCTCCGCGCAGTCGACGCGGCGGGGGCCGTCGTAGCAGCGCGATGAACTCGGCGCACGTAACCTCGACGGCGAGGGATAGCCCGTCGTGGACGGCGCACTTCCGCTGCCGGTGCCGCTCCCGTCAGGGCGTCCAACTCAGTCTCCGCTTCGCGAAGCTTCGCGCGAAGATCCACGACTATATGGACCAGTTCAATCGCTCGCTCGGTACGTTCAGATGCCATCGCTGTTCCTCGCGTGCTGCATAGTAGTCGAACCGTAGGCCCTACGCAAGCGGAATACTATCGAGCGCCCAATACGTAGGGCAGCCGCCCACTAAGTTGTGCGCACAAGGCCTACT
>DATART010000037.1:0-1629 GCA_036264035.1 Thermoanaerobaculia bacterium
GGATCGCTTTCGCGCCGTTATTGACCGCGACCACTTCGTAATCGCCGTCGGAAAACGTCAGTTCGACGACCTTCTGGATGGTGATACTGTCATCCGCGAGAAGGATTCTTTTTGGCATTGATTTTTGCTCCGATGTAGTGAGCAACCTACCACGGCAAGTCGAAACCCTCAAGAGAGATACGTGACGGATCGCTTCCTCGTCTTCGGTCATCGCGGCAGTCCCCGGCGCTTCCCCGAAAACACCGTTGCCTCATTCGAAGAGGCGCTCCGCGCCGGCGCCGACGGATTCGAGACCGACCTCCGCCTCCTCTCCGACAACACGGCCGTCCTCTTCCACGACGACGAGTGGCGCGAAGCGGAGATCGAGACGCTGGCGGCCGACTGGATTCCGCAGGTCGGCTATGAGCTGGCGCGCGTCCGCGACCTCGCGAAATTCGCGAACCGCGGCACGATGGTGCTCGAGGTGAAGCGCGCGAAGTGGGAGGACGTGCTCCTCTCCGAGATCGCCGACCTGCCGAACATCATCGTTGCGTCGTTCGATCACACGCTGATCGCGGAGCTCGCGCGGCGCAAGGTCTCGTTTCCCCTCGGCATCACGGTCTTCGGACGCATGACGGACACCGCCGGATACATGCAGCGCCTCGGCGCCACGTGGCTCTTCCCGCAGTTCCGCTACGTCGACCGCGACCTCGTCGAATCGATGCACGCCGAAGGCATCAAGGTGGCTCCGTGGACGCCGAATCGCGAACGCGACTGGCAGTGCCTGCGCGACGCCGGATGCGACGGAATCATCACCGACTATCCGGCCGAGGCGGTGGAGTGGCGGAAGGGGTCTGCGCTTGTCTGATAGACTCTGGAATCGATCTATTAGCAATACGGGAGGGGCGGACAATGAAGACCTGGGAGTACAAGATCATCAACGTCCGATCGGAGAACTACTCGATGGATCCGCGGCGGGCGGAAGAGCTGAATCGCCTCGGCGACGACGGCTGGGAGCTCGTCTCGATCACGTCGATCAACTTCAAGACAGGCGCGACTGACCACATCGGAATGGTCTTCAAGAGAGAAAAACACGCCGCGACGTCGTGACCCGCCCTTTCCTGATCCTCATCGTCCTCGACGGCTTCGGCTGCCGCAAAGAAAAAGAGTGGAACGCGATCGCGATGGCGGACAAGCCTCGCTTCGACGCGCTGTTCCGCGACTCTGCCTGGACCACGCTCGATGCCTCCGGGGCCGCCGTCGGTTTGCCCGCCGGGCAGATGGGGAACTCGGAAGTGGGACACCTCAACATCGGAGCGGGACGTGTCGTCGATCAGGACATCGTGCGCATCAGCAAGGCGATCGAGAAGGGCGAGCTCGATCACAACGAGGTCTTCGTGAACGCCATGAAGGGACGGAACGTCCACTTCGCGGGACTCCTCTCCGACGGCGGTGTGCATTCGCTGCAGTCGCACCTCCACGGCATGATCGACGCTGCGCTGCGTCTGGGCGCGAAGCAGGTCTTCGTTCACGCCATCCTCGACGGCCGCGACACGCCGCCGAAATCGGCGGACAAATACCTCCGCCAGCTCCTCGACCACCTCGAAGGGAAGCCGGACGCGCACCTCGCGACGATCATCGGCCGCTACT
>DATART010000122.1:0-5847 GCA_036264035.1 Thermoanaerobaculia bacterium
GAGTAGTGCCGGCTAAGGGCCGGCCAACGCCGATTAAAGGCCGGATAATGCCGACTGAAGGCCGGATAATGCCGACTGAAGGCCGGACAGTGCCTGCTAAGGGCCGGAGAGTGCCGGCTGACGGCCGGACAGCGCCGGCTGAGGGCCGCGGGATGCCGGCTAACGGCCGGGCAGTGCTGCCATCTAACGCCGCATTGATGATGCAGCACGCCGCATCATCGCCGTCAGTCCCAGGATAAGTGCCGCAGCATGCCGAAGCACTTCCGGACAACGCCGGATGAATGCAGGGATCCGCATGGACAGGTGTGGGCACAGACACTCCTGCTTAGCAAGGTGCACTGTCTGGTTTTCTTCGCGCAAACCGTGTTGCCCGACACCTCGGCTGCGCGTGCGAGCGCAGATGCGCTACCGTTAGAGCTGTGATCGCGCTTTTTGCCGCCGCGTCGCTCGCGTCTTCACTCCGCCTCGCGCCGTGCACGATCGCAGGCGCTGCCGCTCGATGCGGCACATTCGATGTTCGCGAATCGCCGCGCTCCTCGCGAACACTGGCGCTGAAGGTGATCGTGCTCGCCGCGCGCGAGCACAACGATTCCGCGATCTTCCCCTTCAGCGGCGGACCCGGTATCGCCACGACGCCTGGCGCCGAGGAAGAGGTCAAGTACTTCGGAGCGGAGATGCGGCGGCATGACGTCGTACTCGTCGATCAGCGCGGTACCGGCGGCTCGGCGCCGCTGCGCTGTCCCGACGCGCAAAAGAAACATGCTCGCGAACTGATCGAAGTCGAGCTGTTTCCGCTGCCATTCGTCACCGATTGCCGCCGCGAGATCGAAAAAGAGAGCGACCTCAGCGCGTACGGCACTGCCCAATTCGCCGATGACGTCGATGTACTTCGCCGCGCGTTGGGCTACGGCGGCATCAATATCGTCGGGATCTCGTATGGAACCCGCTCGGCGCTGACGTTTCTGCAGCGGCATCCGAAAGCGGTTCAGACGCTGCTGCTCGAAGGCCCGCTTCCTCCCGAGAATCCGATGCCGCTCTACACCGCACGAGATGCGCAGTCGGTCCTCGATCGCATCATCGCTGATTGCAAATCCGAGCCGTCGTGTGCGAAGTCGTTTCCCGACATCGCGGGCGATCTGAATCGAGCCCTCACCGCGCTCGATGCGAAGGCGGCGCGATTCGACGCGGGCGAATACCACGTGACGATGACGCGCGGCGCGTTCGGCGAGTTCCTCCGCTCACAGATGTACGCGGCCGATCGGCAGAGCTTGATCCCGAAAATGCTCCACCTCGCCGCCGCCGGCGACTGGAGCTGGATCGGAACGTATTGGCTGCGCTCCCGGAAAGGGTGGTACGACGAAATCGGTCCGTTCCTCTCGATCTCCTGCGCAGGAGACATCCGCCGGATCGATCCCGCCACGATTCCTGCCGCGACCTTGAACACGTTCCTCGGCGACTACCGCGTGCGGCGCCAGATCGCGGCCTGCAATGCCTGGGCGCCCGGCAGCGCGCCGCGGGTAATCGTCCCCACGATTGACGTGCCGGTTCTGATCCTCGCAGGCGATCGCGACCCGGTCACGCCACGGCGTTGGGCCGAGGTACTGCAAGCGCAGCTGAAACGCGCTCGAACGATCGTCTTCGCGAACACCGGACATACCGAACCGAGCGAATGCGCGGCCGCGCTGGAAGTCGCCTTCTTCGACGCCGGATCGTTCGATCATCTCGACGTCTCCTGCGCGAAGGCCTTTCCCCGCGCGGCGTACGCCACGAAACTGCCGTGAAGTCGCGCTTCCCCGATCCCCGCTACGCACGCGGCGACGTCGTTGCCCTCGGCGATGATCTGCGCGTCGAGACATTGCGCGACGCGTATCGCCACGGCATCTTTCCCTGGCCCCATGAGGAGTTGACGCTCCCCTGGTTTTCGCCGCGGCGGCGCACGGTGATCTTTTTCGATGAGCTGCACGTCGGTCGTTCGTTGCGAAAGGCGCAGCGGCGCGGCGGCTTCACCTACTCGATCGATCGCGCATTCGAGCAGGTCATCGCATCCTGCGCCGACTCGCCGCGCGGAGAGGAGACTGGCACGTGGATCGGTCCCGAGATCGTCTCCGCATACACGAAACTCCATCGAGCCGGTGACGCGCACAGCGTGGAGGTATGGAGCGGATCGGAACTCGTCGGAGGTCTCTACGGCGTCGATTCAGGCGGAGTCTTCACCGGCGAGTCGATGTTTCATCGCGCAGCCGACGCGTCGAAGCTTGCGCTGCTCCTCCTGATCGAGCATCTCCGCGAACGCGGCGCTACCTGGATCGACTGCCAGGTCACCACGCCGCACATGACCGCCCTCGGCGCCCGCGAGGTTTCGCGGAATCGCTTTCTGGACATGCTCGCCGAGCAACAGTCGCGCGGACTGTCACTCTTCTCCGCGTGATGTCACGGGCACGGCACCGGAATTGGGCCGGGCTGCTGCGGCCCGGCAAACTGGAACTGGCTGGTGGCTACGACTGCCGTATCCGAGCGGATCGTCAGGTTGAGCCATCCGTCGGCAATCCGGCCCTCGAAATTCACAGGCGGTTGGCTGATTGGCAGCGGTCCTGGTCCGGATAGTGGTCCGGTGGCGCTGAAGCGGCCATCGGAGTCGAGTGACGCGGGCGTATCGAACGTTCCGATGCGGCAGCCGAGGTACAGCTTCGATGCCGTCTCTCCGACAAAAACAAGGTTTCCTCCGCGGGCCACCCACCAGCCGAGGGGGATTTTCTCGGGCGTGACGGCGGCACCCGAAGCTTGCGGCGTGATGAGAGTGATCTCCTGGGTCTGATTATTCGTGATCGAGACGAAGCCCCAGATCGGCCGGATCGCATCGGAATCAGTGATGTCGATGCGCAGCCGTGCATGGCTGCGGAGCGGCGCGACGATCGAGTCGAGTGAAAGCTGCGCCGCGGCGGGAAGGATCTCTTCCTGCGTGGGGACGGCGTTGAGTGCGACCGGCACCGAGGCCAGCAACGTGCCGTCGGCGTCGTCTCGCACGCGAAGAGTCACCGGTCCGAAGTTTTTCGCGTCGTATGCGTAGACGCGCAGCGTTGAGCGGAATCGCGCGTCGGTCGGAATCCCGGTAAGGATGACGGCCGCCGTGAAGTCGAGGGCGGAGACGGCCGGAAGCTCAACGCCGAATGAGGAGGCGTCGCGCGACGTGTCGTGCACCCGCACCTTCGTGATGACGTCGCGCGCCAGTCGGGCCGGAACGTAGAGGAAGGCGCCCGCCTGCCAGGGCACGGTGAACAGCCGGTCTGTAAACGTGCCGGTGGTGTGAGGCGGCACGAGTGGAATCGGTACCGGCGAGATGAGCACGTTTTGCGGAACAGCGGCGCCCATGATCGGGACCGATTCGTCGCTCGTGTTCGTGATCAGAATCTCTGTCTCGAATCGCGCCGCATTCGGACCCGGACCTGACGCTGCGACCGGCACGAGGATGCGTTCCAATTCTTCATTCGATCGGCTTTGATACCGGTAGGCATTCGGCAGAACGATCGGAGCAATTCCGGTGATGGTGACGGTGACGTCGACACTGCCCGCGGCGTGCGGCGGAGCAATCGCGACGACCTCGGAAAAGGTATTCGAGACGATGCGGCCGAACGCGTCGCCGAACTTCACGGAAGTCGCGCACAACACACCCGGACAACGGAGCGACGGGCCGTTCATGCCATCCCTTCGGAAGTGTACGAACTCGCCGCCCGTGGTGACGCCGGACGCCGGAAGAACCGCGGTCACCGTCGTCTGCGCGAAAAGTACCGGGGCCGATAAGAGGAAGAGAGAGAAGCCGAGGGTTTTTTTCATTGGGGTCTCCGGGAACGTTGAACTACGAATGCGCGTGTGCCGGCTCGCCCGCCGCGTGCGTGTGACCGGCGTGTCCCGACTCGACCTGCTGTACTACCGTCTCTGCCAGCTTCCGGAACGCCTGCGCGGCGGCGGACGATGGATCGAGGACGAAGATCGGTTCGCCGCTGTCGCCGCCGACGACGACTTTGGGATCGATCGGGATCTCGCCGAGGAACGGGACTCCGAGGAGCTCGGCGGTCTTGCGGCCGCCGCCATGGCCGAAGATTTCTTCGCGCTCGCCGCAGTGGCGGCAGATGAAGTAGCTCATGTTCTCGATGATGCCGAGAACGGGCACGTTGACTTTGCGAAACATCGCCAGGCCTTTCCGGGCGTCGATCAGCGCCACGTCCTGCGGCGTCGTCACGACCACCGCGCCGGACAGCGGCACCTTCTGCGTCAGCGTCAGTTGCGCGTCGCCGGTACCGGGAGGGAGATCGATGATCATGAAATCGAGCGTGCCCCACTTCACGTCGCTGAGGAATTGATCGAGCGCCTTCATCACCATCGGACCGCGCCAGATCACAGGCGTGTCGGGATCGGTGATGAGGCCCAGCGACATCGTCTTCACGCCGTGGTTCTCCATCGGCAGGATCTTCTCGTCCGTCTCATCGATCTGCGGACGTCCGTGAATCCCGAGCATCATCTGTTGGGACGGACCGTAGATGTCGGCGTCGAGCATTCCGACCGTGTAGCCGAGCGCGCGCAATGCGAGGGCGAGGTTCGTGGAAACGGTCGACTTGCCGACGCCGCCTTTTCCAGACGCGACTGCGATCTTGTACTTGACGCCCGAGAGGATCTGCGCCGGCGCCGCTCCGCTCTGCGGTCCGGCGGCGGAACGCGAGCCGACGTCGACGGTCATGCGCACGCTCTCGACTCCCGGCACCGACTTCACCGCCGCCTCGGCATCGCGTCCGATCTGCGCGGCCGCGTTCTGATTCTCGGTCTGGAAGCGCACGGTGAACGAGACGTTGCCGCCCTCGACCTTGACGTCATGCACGAACCCGAACGAGACGATGTCGCGCGAGAGTCCGGGAAATTTGACGCCTTTAAGCGCGTCGAGAATCTGTTCCGAGGTCGGCATTCGTTTTCTCCTGAATGTAGCGTTCATACGAGGCGCGGATGATCGGGATGGCCTCTTCGTACGAGGCAACCACCGAAACCGCGCTCATATCCTGCGGACTGGCCAGTCCGCGCGTGATCATCGACTCGTTGATCCAGTCGATCAGACCGCTCCACATTGTACCGACCAGGATGAGCGGATGCTCGGTGACATGCTTGACCTGAATGAGCTGCCACACCATGAACAGCTCCAGCGCCGTCCCGATGCCGCCCGGCAGGACGATGAACGCGGACGATAGCCGGATGAAGTGATGGAGGCGCGAAAAGAACGTCCGGTGCCGGAACACTTTGTTCACGAACGCATTCGCGTTCTCCTCGGTCGGCAGATGGATGGCCAGTCCGAATGACCGCGAATGGCTCTCGGTCTGCCCTTCCATCGCCCCGGCATTTGCCGCCTCCATCAACCCCGGCCCGCCGCCGGTGACGATGTCCGCGCCGAGGCGCGCCAGCTCGTAGCAGAGTTTCTTGGCCTGATCGTAGATGGGATCGCCGCGCTGAATCCGCGAGCTGCCGAACACGGAGACGCGATAGTGCTCGACGCGCTCCGGCTGAATCTGATCGAGGTCGTTGATGGTCTCCCAGAGTTGGTAGATGGCCTTATCGAGGATGTGCGAGGGATCGACCGCCGACCGCTTCTTCGCCTGCCCTTTTCGCAGCGCCTCGAGTTGAGGCGTCGTCGTTTGCTGGTTCGTGGTTTTCTTGACCATGCCCGTGATCCTACCAATGGTGGAGTTTCTTGCGTTTGCGGGGATTCCGAGGGATGTTCACGCGGAGACGCGGGGACGCGGAGAAAAGCGATGCACGAATTGGACGAGATTACGGGCGTGATCATCGATTCCGCGATTCAAGTCCACC
>DATART010000240.1:0-3288 GCA_036264035.1 Thermoanaerobaculia bacterium
TGTCTCCACCAGCTTGACGCCATTGAGGGTGGTGCCATTGACGCTGCCGCAATCGCGCACGAACCACGCGCCGCGCTCGTTGAGAATTTCCGCGTGGCGGCGCGACAGAAAACGATCCTTGATCGGGATCGTGCAATCGGACGCGCGGCCCAGCGTGATGTTCTCCGCGGGCAGCGTCACCTGCTGCGGCGAAAGCCCCGGTTGATAAACAGTGAACCGCACGCGCGTGTTGGACTCGTGCAAGAAAGGCCTCCGCTGGTGGATGCTTGGATGTGCATTATAAGGTGCACGTAATCGTGCGACGCGAGCTCAACTACTGGCTTCCGCCGATCGTTTGGTCCGCGGTCATTCTCATCGCGTCTACCGATCTCTTCTCCGCATCGAATACAGCCGGGGTGCTCCAGCGTATCGCGTTCACGATCTTCGGACATCGCTTCGCGCCGGCCACCGCGGAGATGGTGAACCACATCATCCGCAAGTCCGCGCACCTGACCGAGTACGGCATCCTCAGCGCCTTGACGTTTCGCGCGTTCCGCGGCGAACGGAGATCGTGGAATCCGCGGTGGGCGATCGCCGCGATCGCGGTAGCGACGGTGATCGCATCGATCGACGAAATTCACCAGAGCTTCGTCCCGTCGCGCACCGGAACATGGCACGACGTGGTCCTCGACGCAGCGGGCGCGACGATTGCGCAGATCCTCATCCGCGCTGCGCAGGTGCTACTCTTTCGATCGTCATGAAACGCCTGCTCCCCGCCACGATCGCGATCCTCGCTGCCGCATCACTCTTCGCTGCGCCCGCCGAACAATCGAAGCAGTTCATCTCGCCGATTTACACGATCGACAGGATTTATCACTCGATGGAAGGGCCTTCGAGCGTGGAGCGCATCTACCTCGGCGATCCGAACGCGCCCGCGGAGTTGCTGTGGGTCACCGGCATCCGTACGGAGATGGTCGACGCCGACGGCGCCACACCGCAACTTCCCGAGCTGATGTGCCACGTCAACGTCGATCTCGATCAGCCCAAACATCAGGCGCTCTTCGGATTTCGCCGCGCCACGGCGTCGCGCCTGATGACGCTCTCACAAGGAATGCTCGCCGCGAAAGTTCCGGCCGGCTTCGGATTTCCTCTCGCGTCGAACGAGCCGCTCCTGCTCTTCACGCAGGTGCTCAACCTCAACATCCAGCATCCGCAAAACCTGAAGGTACGGCACCGCGTTACGATCGATTACGTCCGCGCGCGCGACCTCGCCACGCCCATCAAACCGCTCTTCAACGTCGGCGCCTCGGGGATGGTGATCCTCGACGACAATCCGCTGGCGCTGTCGCATTCGATGATGTCGGCGCCGTCGATGGCGAGCGTGACGACCGAGGCCGGTCACGACGGCATGACGATGAATCCGGACATGAGCTGCCTCGTCGGCTCCCGCGCGCCGCAGGCGACGAGCAGCTCCGCCGACTACACCGATCCGCAAGGCCGCAAGATGACCGGCCACTGGATCGTGCCGCCCGGCAAACAGATCAATCACAGCGATATCACCTGGTTCATGAACCTGCAGTACGACACGCGGCTCCGCTACGCGGCCGTGCATCTCCATCCGTTCGCGAAATCGCTGGAGATGCGCGACATGACCACCGGCAAAACGGTGTTCGTGGCTAAGGCGGAGAATCCGGCCAGCGGCGTCGGCCTCACGCACGTGGACGAGTTCTCCAGCCCCGACGGCGTGCTGCTGCAGCAAGCGCATAAATATTCATTGATCAGCACCTACGACAATCCGACAAATACAAATGCTGACTCGATGGCTTCGGTCTTCCTCGGCCTCGATGATCCGGAGCTGACGATCCCAACGTCCGAGCAACTGGCGCGCGCTTCGGCGGCTCTGTTCAACAGCAAGTCTCTCGTGCTGCACACGAACATCGGCGACATCACCGCCGCGTTCGACCGCGAGCACGCCTCGGAGACGGTGATCCAGGTGGCGCGTTTCGCGCTGGCCGGAACCCTCGACGAGACGCGCATGATGGGCCAGAAGAGAGGCGTCGCCGTCACGCTTTCCGCGGAGAAGGCCGGCCCGCAGATGCAGCCGTTCCACAGCGAAGGCGGCGTCGCACGGCGCACGGGAACGGTGTCGTACTGCCTGGGCGGCGGTCTCTATCCGCAGCCGACCATCGTCATCGATACAGCCGATTCCGTCCCCGCGGACAAGCTCTGCATCGGCTTCGCGCGGATCAGCAAAGGGATCGACCTCGTCGCCGCGTTCCAGCCGGGAACCAGCGCGATGCTGGCGAAGGCGGAGACGATCGGCGCCAGCGCCGATACGAAGACAATCGCGGCGAAGTAACGTCGTCGGCGCGCGAAGGCGCGCATCACAATGCAGCCCCGCGCTCGGCGCGGGGTTTGAGGGCGTATGCGATTTGCGACCGCGGAGGCGGTCGCCACAATTTGTCACGGCCGCCTCCGCGGCCGGAACTCGGGCGATGTCGCCTACCCCGCGCGAAGCGCGGGGCTGGATTGTGATGCGCGCCTCCGCGCGCGGCGAAAGATCTAGATCTCGCCGTAGCCGGCGTCCGCGCCGTCGTGGCTCGCCTTCGCCTTCTTCACGCTGTACGCGAGAACGGCCACAGGCAAACCGATCTGGATCACGCGCTTGAACAGCTTGGGGAAACCGAAGCCGACCAGCAGGCCGACGACGGCGCCGCCGGCGACGAGTTGCGGTGCGTGTTCCGCGGCCATCGCCTTGAAGTCGAGCTGCTTGCGCAGGCGGCGGTCCAGCTCGTCGATGCGGTCGCCGACCCGGTCGCGCGCGCCGACGATCGTGTGATCCAGCTGCTGCTTTTCGTCGTCCATCTACTTGCTCCTCGCTTGCGCGATGTCGGTTTTGATCGAATCGATGTCGGTCTTGATGCTCTCGATCGACTTCGCCGGCACGAACTCCACCGCCGCGAACTTCTTCTTCCCCATCATCGCCAGAATGCCGGCGGTGACCAGCAGGACGACCGTCACGATGAGCGCGGACAGCCATGCCGGAACGCCGAGGCGGACGAGCACGAGCAGGATCGTGACGAAGAGGAAGGCCAGGCCGAAGAGACCGACAAACAGTGCGCCGGCGAAGAGGCCGATGCCGCCGCCGAGCTTCGCCACTGTGTCCTTGACTTCGAGTTTGAGCAGTGCGATCTCGCTGCGGAAAAGCGTGGTGATGTCCTCGGTCAGCTCCTTGACGATCGTGCCAAGGGAGCGTTCGGAATCTGTTTGTTCTGCATTTCGAGCCATAACGCGCTTGTCAGAGCAAAA
>DATART010000475.1:0-1841 GCA_036264035.1 Thermoanaerobaculia bacterium
CGCTCAAACCGGGCTACATCTGGAGCTACGGCGACACGGGAACGACGCACGGGCAGGCGATCGAGGATGACCAGCACGTACCGCTGCTGCTGTTCGGCGACGGAATCGCGGCCGGAACCTGGGATGACAAGGTAGCGCCGACGTTTCTGGCTCGTTCGTTCGGATCACTGCTGGGCGTCGAAGCCGGCGGACAGGACACCTCCGTGCTGCCATGCATCGCGGTGAAGTGAACTGACTTCCGATGAGGCGCGGCTGCAGTTGACGAGCGCTGCACTCGCGATCGCCATGTGAGGAGCGTAAGCGGATCATCCGATCAATCGATGATCGTTGATCATCGCGCGACGCGCGAAGGCGCGTCGCACAATCCAGCCCCTGGCTTTGCCAGGGGAACCAGTGTATCGGCCGCCGCATGCATCGTCATGTAAGACGCGCGAATTCGACGTAAAGGGTGGAACGAACTCTCGCAGGGTAGACGTGTCATTCCGAGCCGGCGGCGCCCCGGATGGGGCAGAGCGCGGCGAGGAATCCCCGGCTGAATCCCGGGAACGTTCACCGCCGCGCTGTCCGGGTTATCAGCCGGGGATCCTTCGCCGTCCTGCGCGACTTCGCCTTCGGCTACGTCGCTCCGGCGGCTCTGGATGACAGGTTCGCGACGCAGGCTTGCTCACGCCGCGCGTTCGATCGAGACGAGGGAGGTTCTCGGGCCGAGGCGGGCCGTGTAACCGCGCCAAGTGACGCGGTCGCTGAAGTACGGAACGAACTGCGCGGCGAACTGGCAAAGGTCGAGCACGGGAGTGGCCAGCAGTTGGACGAACGTCACCGGCGCATTCGTCGCGACGGCGAGAAGCGCCAGTTGCAGAATGCGCACAGCCACAACCGCCGGGATCAGAAGGGCGGGAGCGAAGCTGGAGGTCGTCAGGCACGCCGCCGTTGCCGCGGCGATCGCAAACGGCAGCGGGTTCGCCAGAAACTCGGCGGTGTATTCCGGCTTCGAGAACGCGTACCGGATCTTGTTCCAGCGGATCTGGCGGCCGAGTGCGCGCTTCAACGTGCGGCGGATGACCGTGTTGCGGACCACGAGCGGTGACAGCTCAACACTGTATCTAGCCTCGCGGACAGCCAGACCGATTGCCTGATCCTCGGCCAGTACATCCGCGAATGCGACGAAGCCGCCGATGGCTTCCAATGCACGCCTCGAGATCGCCATCGATTTTCCGACGACGCAGGGGATGTTCGCGGCGGCCGCGAGCACGCTGCCGGTTACCACGAAGCTGAGCAAGTGGAGCGACTCGATGGTCGCGCCGAAGGTGGCCGCACCCGATCCGGTGAAGAGGTTCGACACGCAGCCTACGCGGCCGCGGAAGGCATCAACGGTGCCGGCAATCGTGTCCGCGTCGACGCGAACGTTCGCATCGGAGATGAAGAGGATCTCGCCGCGCGCGAATTTGTACGCCTCGATCAGGCGCGCCACTTTGCGGTTCAGCCGTTCGAAGAGCGGATCGCCGCCGACGATCAGTCGGAATGGCGCGGCGGGATTGGCCTGCATGACCTCTTCGATCACGGCGATGGCCGGATCGCTGGTCTCCGCGACCGAGAGGATCACTTCATACTCGATGCCGTGCAGATCGATGAACGAGAGCAGGTTCTCACGCAGCTCGTCTTCGAGGCCGCATACCGGTTTCACGATCGAGACGAACGGCCGGCGTGAAGCGGCCGGAGGGAAAGAGATCGTGCTGGCCTGTCTGCGCAGGCCGGGTCGAAAAAAATGTCCGCGCCTCCGGAAGAGCAGCGTGAGCACTGTCTCCAATGTACTGACTGCCAGGCCGGCCGCGGCGAGGAAG
>DATART010000294.1:0-5921 GCA_036264035.1 Thermoanaerobaculia bacterium
ATGTTTCCGGTGGTCGCTCGCTTCGCTCGGACCACCGGCTACCGTACGAGTCGCCTCCGGCGACGGCATTCTGCTAATTAGGACACGTCTGGGCACAAACACTCTTGTCTGTGCTTTGGCAAGATGCAGTGCTAGGTCTCAAGACCGCACGTTTCGCAACAGCCGTAAAACGCCGCGAACCCCGCGCCAGACGTAGAGCGCGGGTAGCGCGGCGGCAGGCGCGGATGGAAAACTCTGGCGCATGAATCCAATCGGCGGCAGCGCCAGCTCGCGCATGCGTCGCAAGCGACCGCGCCAGGAGAGCGCTTTGAGATCAGCACGCAACATACCGCCCACCGTCCGATCGTGATCGAGAAACGCGGCCGACGGCTCGTCGCGAGTGCGCTCGTCGTCCGTCAGCCAATCGGCCGCGCGATCGTGCGGCGCGGCGGCGAACCACTCGTCGGCCAACTCGATGGAATGTTCGCAAATGGCAAGAACCCGGCGATCCGCTGCCAGCCGCCAGAAGCGCCCATGGTCGTCGGCGCCCATCGACTGGCGAAGGAGATGGATGTCGTAGAGCCAGATCAGCCGCTCGATATCGTGATGATGAGCGACGCGGTGAATGCAGGCCAGAAGCAGCGCATCCACATGGGATGGCGCAAGCGCGTTCGGCGCAATGCGCGGGACGGTGATGGCGCGGCGGAGCAGCTCGTCGAACGGCAGCGCATCGCGAACGATCGGCGAGTTCGCAACGTCCCAGTGGACGTCGTAGACATGCCCGGCGCGCGTGAACGACTGCTGCCGGATCGCCAGCGTGTCGCCGCTGGTCAGCGGCGATGAGTAGCCGCCCGCGTTGAAGATCGTTCGCACGGCATCAAGATCCCGCTCGGCGATCAGCAGATCGGTATCGCCTCTGGGACGCAGCTCGGGCGACGGATAGATGTCATACGCCAGCCCCGTCCCTTTGATGACCAGAACGCGGATGCCAACCGTCTCGAACGCTGTCAGCACTGCGCGAAGGTCGCTTAGCCGCTGCGTCTCCCCTGCCGCCGCGCGAATGGCAATCTCGCGCAGCGCGGATCGAATCGGCCAGTCGGGAAGGCGCGCGTAAACGAGTGGTGCCATTCCGTTTTGCTCGATCGACTCGATCAACCGCGCGGCGTCAGAGTCGGTCGCCGAGAAAGGCCACGGCGCGTTCTCGCCGCGCAGAAGCGCGCGTAGCGGTGCGCGCAACAACCCAGGGACCGGCACCGCATCGGGCACGTCAGCCATCGAGTCTCAGCCAACCTCTGCCGCGATCGGAAAAATTCGTTCACGCGGAGCCGCGGAGGCGCGGAGAAAACCGCTGAACCCCTCCGCGTCCCCGCGTCTCCGCGTGAAAAACGGCGGCGCGGAGTTTGCTACTTCGAGGGTGAATATGTCCGCAATCGTCGTTCTCGTCATTGCCGCCCTGGCGGTGATTCTCGCCCTCGGCCTGGCGTACCTGCCGCTTCAGCTGCTGGTAGGCCACATCGCCCGAAACGTCCGCGCGTTCATCCAGCGCCAGCGCGAACGCCGCACCGTCGAGCGCGCCACGCCCGACCGCAGAAAAGTAGCGCCCTAGCGCTTTTCGGCGACGGCCTTCTCCACCGCGGCCTTCAACTTCGCATCGTTCGGCATGATCGCCCCGATCTGACGCCAGACGATTTTGCCGTTGCGGTCGAGCAGCAGCGACGTCGGAAGTACCGTCGTCTGCAACAGATTGGCAATGCGTCCCTCGGGATCGAGCGCGATCGGATAGGTGATCTTCTGCTCGCTCACGAACGTCTTCACCGCCGACGTTTCGCCCTCGTCGACGCTGACACCGATGACCTTCAGGCCATTCGCAGCGTATTGATTCTGCAGCGCCTGCAACTCCGGAGTCTCGAAGCGGCACGGACCGCACCACGTGGCCCAGACATTGAGGAAGATGACGTTCCCCTTCTCGCCGGCCAGGTTCAACGGCTTGCCGTCGAGGTAGGTTGCGGTGTAGGCCGGCATCGGATCGCCGACGTCTGTACGCGCCGAGGCCAACTCCGGCTGCGGCTCCTTTGCGGTCTTTGAAACAGGCGAGGGTGAAGACGTCGCGCCTTTCGCCGGCGCTGGATTGGCAGGTTGCGTTTCGTGTTTCGCGCACGCCGCCGCGAGTAGAACGGCGCAGAGCGTGGCCAGAGTCGATTTCATATTCGTAGTCACCGTATTCGAGGTTTGATTATTGCCAGTTGAAGCCGCTTCACAGCCCCTCACCCGGCTTCGTCGGTTCCATCTTGAGCGCGTCGTTCACGCGGTTGAAGTAGTTGAACAAGCCCGCCATCGCCGAAATCTCCACGACCTCGCCTTCGTCGTAGTGCTGACGCAGCCTCGCGAAAAGCGCGTCATCGACCCGGTTCGCATCGACGGTCAGTTGCTGCGCGTACGCCAGCGCCGCCTTCTCCCGCTCATCGAACGGTCCATTTTCAAAATCGAGCAGCGCCTTCATCTGATCTTCCGTCGCTCCATGCCGCGCAGCCTGCGCGGTGTGCGAGCGGTTTCAATACTCGCAACTGTTGATGCGCGAGACGAGCGTCGCAACCAGCTCCTTCGTCCGCACCGGTACCGTGCCCGTGTTCGTCACGGCGTCCATGTGCGCCATCATCGTCTTCAGGATTTCGGGCCGGTGCGCATACACGCGGAACATGTTCGGCACGTTGCCGCGCACCGCGCCGATCTGCTCGAACTTCTCGCGCACCTCGGCATTGACCTGATCCTTCGTGAGCCTGGCAATGCGTGACATCAACGTCCTCCGGACAACAAAACGCCCCGCGTTTCCGCGGGGCGCAATCGTAAGCGAATTGATGGGGATCGAGCGTTACTCTTCCGTCTCGGTCTTGCCCTTCTTGGCCACTTCCGGCTCGGCAGCCGCTGCAGCCTCGGGCGTCGCCACTTCCGCAACTACCTCGGCGCGGGCCGTGGTAACGCCGACGATGACGCGATGCGGATCCTCTTCGACCTTCACGCCCTCCGGCAGCTTCAGATCCGAAATACGGACCTGCTGATGCGCGCCGAGGTTCGTGATGTCGACTTCGATCGTGTCGGGGATTGCATTCGGAAGACACTCGACGTGAAGCTCGCGCATCTGCCAATCGAGGATGCCGCCTTCCTTGACGCCGATCGAATTGCCGCTGAGGTGAACTGGAATGGTCAGGCGGACCACCTCGTCCATCACCACGCGCACGAAATCGATGTGCGTCATGCGGCGGGAGATCGGGTCCATCTGCGTGTCCTTGATCATGGCGTGACGCTGCTGATCGCTGTCGGCCATCTTCAACAGGAAGATCGACCGCACGCCGTGCTCGCTCTTTTGAATCAGATCGACGACGGCTTTGCGATCGACGGTGATCGCCACCGGATCTTTATGACCGCCGTAGACGACCGCCGGGATCTTGTTCTCCTGACGCAACTTCTTCGCGTACTCTTTTCCCGAGCGCTCGCGACGGGTAACTTCGAGGGTGACCTCAGCCATGATGCAGAAACTCCTTTAGCAGTGTGGACAGCGAAACGATGTTAAGCCGTTGATGGGGCGGTGTATTCCTGCCTGTCATCCAGAGCCGCCGGAGCTGCGAAGGCGAAGCCGCAGCAGCGCAGGACGGCGAAGGATCCCCGGCTGATAACCCGATTTGGGTGGGCGGCCGCGTCAAAACCACCGCCCAACCGTTGTTATCAGCCGTGGATCCTTCACCGTCCTACGCGACTACGCGCTCCGCGCTACGTCGCTTCGGCGGTTCAGGATGACAGCGCACTCTCACGACCCGACAAGCTACATCTCAAACAACGAGCTCACCGAATCCTCGTCGTGAATCCGCTTAATTGCCTGCGCGAGCAGGTCGCCGACCGACAGCGTCGTCAGCTTCGAGCACTCCGCTTGTTTGTCGGCCATCGACATGCTGTTCGTGGCGATCACGTGCATCAACTGCGAGTTGTTGATGCGTTGAATGGCCGGGCCGGACAGCACCGCGTGCGTACACGACGCCGAGATTGAGCGCGCCCCTTTTGCGAGCAACGCATCGGTCGAGTGGATGAGCGTCCCGCCCGTGTCGATGATGTCGTCGACGACGAACACGTTGCGATCTTCGACGTCACCGATGATGTTCATGACCTCGGTCTGATTCGCCCCGATGCGCCGCTTGTCGATGATGGCCAGCGTCGCGCCCAGCCGCTTTGCGTACGCCCGCGCGCGCTCGACGCCGCCGGCGTCGGGCGAGACGATCGTCAGATCTTCCAGGCCGAGGTCGCGCAAAGGGCGGACGATGACCGGAGCGGCGAAAAGGTGATCGACCGGAATGTTGAAAAAGCCCTGAATCTGCGACGCATGCAGATCGAGCGTCAGCACACGATCGGCACCGGCGGCAGTGATCAGATCCGCCACGAGCTTCGATGTGATCGGCACGCGCGGCTTGTCTTTCCGGTCCTGCCGCGCATAGCCGTAGTACGGCAGCACGGCCGTCACGCGGCTGGCCGAGGAGCGCTTGAATGCATCGAGCATGATCAAGAGCTCCATCAGATTGTCGTTCACCGGCGGCGCCGTGGGCTGGATGACGAAGACGTCCGCTCCTCGGACGTTTTCATCGATCTGCACATAGTTCTCGCCGTCGGAAAAGCTGTACAGCGAGACATGCCCGAGCGCGATCTCCAGCAGCGCACAGATCTCCTGAGCGAGCGCTGGATGGGATCGGCCGGTGAAGACCTTCAGAGGACCGTACAAGCGGGGGGATTATACGTGGCGTCGGTTATGTGTCGACGTTCAGCACGTGGCGATGGGATAATTCGAAAGATGATTCGTCCTGGATTCCAAACGCCGTCTCAGACTTCCGGATGCACTGATCCGGGCGCTTCCGGGTCAGACCTTTGATGCCCTGTACGATGCAGAGGAGGACGCTCTGATTCTCCGCCGCCTGTCAGACAGTAAGGACTGGCTGGAAGTGCTGGCGGAGTGTCCCATCTCAATGGATGCCGATCTTCGACGTAGCCGTGAATTGCCGACAAAACGAAAGCTCTGAATTCGCCCCTGCCCCCCCGGTCAGCGAACGGCTTCGCTTGGTTCTCTGCGAAGATAATCGCCCACATCTGTTGGCCGAGCCTTGGGCAACAAGCGCCGCCGGCCGTGCCGGCCCGGAATGCTCCCAAACCGACGCCCGTTAGCGCAACCGATCATGAGAGGAACACACGGGTGGGCTGAAGTCTCGCGCGAGCGCAAGCGCGAGATCATCGATGCCATCGTCGCGAATACGCCGACGACAGGCCCTGTGCACGCGGAGCTCGACCTCACCGATCGCTGCAACGTGGCCTGCTACTTCTGCAACCAGCAGGACCTCCGCACGAAGGAACAGATCCCCATCCAGAAGACGACGGAGTTGATCGACGAGCTGGCCTCGACCGGCCTTCGATCGGTTCGCCTGTCCGGCGGCGGCGATCCGCTCTTTCATCGCGAGATCAACGACGTCCTCGCACATCTCGCGAAGCGCAACATCGTGGTCGATAACGTCACCACGAACGGCGTCGCGCTGGGCCGCGAGATCGCCGAGTACCTCGTGCAGAACAAGGCGCGCGAGGTGATCTTCTCGCTCAACGCCGTCGACGCCGCTGACTACGCGCGCATGATGAAGGTCAAGCCGGCGCTGTTCGACAAGGTCATCACCGCGATCAAAACGCTGGTCGAAGTGCGCGGCGATTCGATCTACCCGTCGATCGTGACGCAGTTCCTCCTCGACCGTTCCAACATCACGCGCATGGTCGAAATGTACGACCTCGGCCGCTCGCTCGGCGTCGACCGCATCGCCATGAACGCCGTCCTCGAAATCCCGCGCGAACGCATCGACCGCGAGCTCCTCCTGCGCCCGGAGGATGCGGAGTTGGCCGAGCCGTACGTGGAGGAAGTGCTGCGC